>JADMKH010000283.1 GCA_018780025.1 Thiobacillus sp. | reverse complement strand
ACCGGCCATAACCAGTCGGTCGCCAACGTCAGCTTCCGTGCAGGTCAGCAACGGCTCATCCGGATTGAGCAACTGCTACTGCATTCCTAGCCAGCTGCCCATCTGATATCGTGCTGCATGGCCACCACCCGCACCATTGGACCCCTGCACTTCGAGGACCTGGATCCGAAAAGATTCGAAGACCTCGTGCGACAGCTTGCGTACGAGTTCAAGCCCTGGCGGCGACTCGAGGCTACGGGGCGCTCAGGCAGCGACGATGGGTTCGATGCGCGAGGCTACGAAATCGTCGCAAAGGAGGATCAGCCTTCTGCATCAGCGGAAGAAGGCGAATCGGCCGAGGAACGATCGACCCTCAACGAGGGTATCGATGACAGGCTCTGGCTCATTCAGTGCAAGCGTGAGCGGGCCATTGGGCCGAAGGCATTAGTCAAGTATTTGGACGACACCGTACTCGGCCCGGATGAGAAGCTTTACGGACTTGTGTTCACGGCGGCCTGCGATTTCTCCAAAAAGGCCCGCGACGACTTCGCCAAAAAGTGCCGCGAGATGGAATTGGAGGAGTGGCACCTCTGGGGTAAGGCTGAACTCGAGGACCGGCTCTTCCGCCCCGAGAACGACCACCTCTTATTCGCCTATTTCGGCTTTTCGCTGACCATCCGCCGGCGCTCCCAACGAGCCGACCTGCGGGCCCGGTTGGTGATGAAGAGGAAGGCGAACCGCATGCTTAAAGACCAGTCCCACGCGTCGTTATTGTTGCGCTCTCCTGACGCCACAGAGTACCCGTACACAGGCGACCTCGCCGATTTCAAGAAGAACCCGCTGTGGATGGTGTGGCCGTACCGGGGCATGTCGCACGACGGGCTTAAGTTCTGCGTGCAACGCTACTTCGCCTACCTCTCTGATGACGGCAAATCGTGGGACGCCGCGATGGCTGTGAACGACGCTAGAAGCCGTAAACACGACGACCCTTGGTTGGGCGAAGACCGGCACGACGAGAAGCGGCAGGCCATCTACGAATTTTGGAACAAGATTCCGGAGGCGAACCAAGCGTGGTTCGAAGTTGTTGGCCTGGTGCCGTTCGAAGATATCTTGGACATCGATGACCTCGGCGACGAGTACGTGCAAGCCCCTCACGTCTACGCGCCGTTTGCACCTGGAAGCCGTGGTCCTTTCATAGACTTCTTCGCCGAGGTCGAAACTATCGGTCGGTGGGACCAGCGTTCCTTCAACCCCCACCAGATGACGGACGGCCGCATCGAGTACTTCCCTGCCGAGTTCCGCGGGCTCAACGATGACAGCGAATGAACAAGAACCCGATGAGGTGCCGTTCAAACGGAAGTTGACAGACCAGAGTCGTGCTTAACGTATCGATTAGCTAGCGGTCGGCTGGGAATGGCAGCTTTGTGGTGCGTAGTTCGAGGTACCAGATGTCTGCAACGGGTCGCTAGTCGCCACTGAAGGTTCGCTAACTTGCTGGAAAATCCTGTTTTTGGCTTGCCTCAGGCGACCAAACTGATCTTCGCCACCACCGGCGCATGATCCGACGGCCGTTCCAGCTTGCGCATGTCGCGATCAACCGTGCTGGAGGTGCAGGCGGCAGCCAGCGGTTCGGTGAGCAGGATGTGGTCGATGCGCAGGCCGTGGTTGTGGCGGAAACCCATCATGCGGTAATCCCACCAGCTGAAGGTTTTTTCGGGTTGCTCGAACAGGCGGAAGCTGTCTTTCAGGCCTAGCGATAGCAGGGTCTGGAAGCGCGTGCGCTCGGGTTCGGACACCAGTACGCAGTCTTTCCAGATTTTGGGATCGTGGACGTCGCGATCGTCCGGTGCGATGTTGTAGTCACCCAGTAGAGCCAGTTGGGGGTGGCGCGTGAGTTCGTCCTTGAGCCAGTGGATGAGCGCGTCGAACCAGGCAAGCTTGTAGGGGTATTTGTCGGAGTCGAGTGCCTGACCATTGGGGCAGTAGACGCAGACAACGCGGACGCCTTCGACGGTGGCGGCAATCATTCGCTTCTGTTCATCTTCAAAATCAGGGATGCCGACCTGGACATCGGTCAGCTCGCTTCGGCTGACAATGGCAACGCCGTTGTAGGTCTTTTGTCCGACGAATGCCACGCGATATCCAGCCGCTTCTATCTCTGCGGTCGGGAATTTGTCGTCGGTGAGTTTGGTTTCCTGCAGGCACACCACGTCGGGCTGGCGGGTGGCAAGAAAGTCCAATAGCTGAGGCAGGCGGACTTTGAGGGAGTTGACGTTCCAGGCGACAATTTTCATTATTTAAATAACTATCTAATTTTAAACAAATTATATTGTTTATTCTGTGACGGTACCCCATGCATACCCCCATATGAAAGGGTTTGAAACATCGCCTATCGAATGAGTTCCAGTTTGCTTGTGCTGATCGGGTACGTTTCACAGTTATTCTCGGCGCAACGCTGCCCGGTGCGCTTTCGGGCAGCGGCTGTGACGGAACGTATCGCAATTATCCCATCATCACGTAGCATTAAGATGCGAGTTGCGGCATCAAGAAGGTTTGTTTGGGAGGCGAGCCAATTTCAATCGATCACGCGTCGGGCGGAATTGCCCGGAACCGGAGAAACACGACGCAGCGCAGCAGTCAGGGGTCGCAGACGGCCGCCAGGACGCAAGCGGCCAACCGCAGGGCAGGGCCGCATAGCTCTTGACGGCGAGAACGGCGTGGTATGTTGAAGGGAACAGCAAGGCAGCCTCTCACATACCCCACTGTCTCGGGCAAGCGAAGCGCGCAGGGCCAGAGGCGTCAGGGATCGAAGCCAGATGGCCGCGACTCGGTATGAGGCGTGGGGCACCGCCCGTGAGCCCGACGGCACGATGTGCCGGAACGCCATTTTGCTTTGGATGCTTTGTCCGAAGTAACACCACATTTTTCGGACAAACGAAGTGCGGTTAGCATCCGTCTGGGGTATCGATTTGTGCAGTCCCGGAATACCGCCTCCATATGCATCCAACTCATACGCAAAAACCACGGATTTTCGTCTGTTTTTGCATACGATTCGGGAATGGACTCAAGGGAAGCGATTGGCAATATTTGCCATTCGTGCTAGGCTTTAAAGCATGACTGCCACTATGAATATTTCCTTGCCGGAATCGCTCAAGTCCTTTGTGGACGAGCGTGTGAAATCGCGCGGCTATGGCTCGCACAGTGAATATCTGCGCGATTTGGTGCGTAAGGACGAACTCGAAGCGGCCAAGGACAAAATGCGTTCCCTCCTTATGGAAGGGCTTAATTCTCCCCCCGGTCGTCCGTGGGATGAGGTAAAAAGCGATTTGTTGCATCGAACGAAAAGGCATCCGATTGCATGAAGCCGCCATTACTGCGGCAAGTAGCGGAACGCGACATTGAAACTGGTTTTGTTCATTACCTGCAAGAGGCCAGCGTCGAAGTCGCCCAAGCATTTGTCGGTGCGGTCGATGCCGCTCTTCATCACATCGAACGGCATCCAGGCACGGGCTCGCCGCGTTATGGTGACCTGTTAAATACCCTTGGTTTGCGATCATGGTTGGTGAGTCGCTTTCCCTATATGTTGTTCTACGTTGAACATGACAATTACCTGGATGTCATTCGCGTATTGCATCAGCATTCTGACATTCCGGTGCAACTGCAAAGCGAGTCGTCAGATTCGGCAGGTTGAGTTTTTCCGCCATCTTATCAACGGGCGTAAAGGATTCGTGCCTGGAACTTGCTTATTCCTCGCGTAGTCGATCCAGATAGTCCGCCCACTGCTGGAGCATGGCGCGCCGCTCATTCTGGTACACGTGACGGTTGTAGGCTGTGCGGACTGCGTTTGTCGGCGCGTGCGCCAGGCAGTGTTCGATCACGTCGATGCTGCGGAAGGAGGCCCCAATGGGGCCTCCTTCCCAGAGGGCGGCAGGTTATCGGGGGCTTGCCGGGGCGGGCGGTTGCGCCGCTGGAGAAGCCGGAACCGGGGTGGCCTCTGGCGCGGGCTTGCCACCGGGCAAAGCGGATTTGGGATAGCCGGCACGGTCAAGCGCAGCGTGCCACTGACCTGATTCGAAACCGTCGATCTTGTCGCTGCCGACGACAAGGACGGGCACACGCGATTGACCGGTGAGTTTTTGCAGTTCGGCCTGGGCTTCGGGGCTGGCTTGCGGGTCTTTGTTGCTGAAGGGGACGCCGCGTTCGGAGAGCAGCTTCCGCGCCTGGTCACAGGGGGCGCCGCACGCGCTGGCGTACAGGGTGATCGGGTATTTTTCACGCGCGGTTTTGCTGGTATAGGATTCGCCGCCTTCGATGATGCTGCCCTTGAACGACTTTTGCTGGGCGTTCCTGACGCTGGGCGGCGGCGCCTGATCGCTGTAGACCGTGCGGCCCTGCGCATCCTTCCACTGATACAGCTGGGCGGCGGAAAGCGGCGCGCTTGCCACTGCCAGCCATGCCGCCGCCATGATGAAGCCTGCTTTCATCTAAAACTCCCGATAGACATAATCACCAGCCATAACGGCCAGATCAGGGCGAAGCTTTACCCGCAAATACCATAAAGGGCAGGCCGTGCTTGCAAAGCCAATAGTTGGCAACAATCACGCACTCAAGCCGCTGACGTTCATGCCATGCCGTTATGTCGCAGCAACGCGTCGATGGTCGGTTCGCGGCCACGGAAGGCCTTGAACGATTCGAGCGCCGGGCGGGCGCCGCCCTGGGCGAGGATTTCGCTCCAGAAACGGTGGCCGACTTCCGGGTTGAGCACGCCGCCGTAGCCTTCGGCTTCGTCCTCGAACAGCGCGTAGGCGTCGGCCGACAGCACTTCCGCCCACTTGTAGCTGTAATAGCCGGCCGCATAGCCGCCCGCAAAAATGTGCGAGAAATTGTTGGGGAAGCGGTTGTAGGCCGGTGGGATCAGCACCGCGACCTGCTGGCGGATATCATTGATCAGGTCGAGCGCGGTGCGGCTGCCGCTGGGGTCGAAGTCGTCGTGCAGGTGCATGTCGAAGCTGGCGAATTCGATC
>JADMKH010000077.1 GCA_018780025.1 Thiobacillus sp. | reverse complement strand
CGGCTTTGGTCATGGCGTCAGCCGCTTCAATCGCGGGAACCAGACCACGGGTTTCAATCATGCCCAGCGCAACACCCATACGTTCAGCCATTTTGTTACTCCTTCTATCACAAAGTTAATAATGAAATTCTTGCTGCAAATTCCAAGGGCAATCGCGCCAATCACGCCTTCCCTTGCCCCTACACCTAAATCCTACTTATCCCAGTTGTCGATAATTCCGCAAATCGTCAAGTCGGTCATGACCTCCGGATCCGGCATCGCCCACCGTGCCGCACTGCCGCTCGCGGTAAACACCCACTTGCCAACCGGCACGCCAACCGGGTCTGAAGCCACCAGCAACCCACCCGCCTGAGTTTCCAGCACTCGCAGCGAAGCTGCCTTCAAACCCGGGATCCGCTGGGTACAGACCAGCTCATCCATGACGCGCATGATTTCCATCAGGACAACTCCATCAGGCCTTATCAGCCGTCCAGTGGTCGATAATGCCGACGATGGTCAGGTCGGAGGGAAACTCCTTGCTGCCCGCCGCCTCTCGCGCTGCCGACGATCCCACGCAGATGACCCAGTCGCCGGGAATACACCCCACCGCGTCGACCGCAACACTGCGAATTCCACCTTCTTTATCCTGCACCACCAGCAGCGGACGGTGACCGAATCCATTGATCCGGTTCGTCGATACCAGCGTTTTTTCGACTTTCATGATTCTCATAAGGCTGCCTTAGCGACTCATTCCGTTCAATGTCCCGCTTGCTGGACAACATCTTCAATAAATGTGCAGCGTTCGCTGCCTTCCGAATCGCTCACCGCCATCTGGCAATGCAGCATGCCCTGCTGGTGCAGCTGCGGGTAGCGATCCCGAATGGCTGCCTGTACGCGCTTGCACCGTGCCACTGCGCGCTCGCGCGCGCCCGGCACGCGAGACGAGTAGTGGAAGTGCACCAGCACCGGCACCGCCAGCCCCCGGGTAATATTCAACCCGGAAAAAATCTTGATGCCCACATCCATGTCCGGCGCGCCTTCTTCCACCGTATCCAGATGGGCAAAATAAAACTTGTTGCGCAGCTGCAGCTCGCTCATCGCTTCACCGGCGCAGATGAAGCGCTCGTTGTGACCGATCACGGCATAACGCCCTTCGTGATGCTGGATCACGTACTGGATCTGCGACAAATTCGCTTCCAGCAAGCGGGTAATCAACTTGCGCATGCCCGGCTGCAGTCCACAGCTTTTTTCGGCGCTGACGATCGCCTGTTCAACTGCACGCTGCGCATCCGCTGCGCTCATGCCCAGCGTTTCGTGGAACAGCGCCGCGCTTTCGACAAAGCGCATCGGGCAGTTCGCACTTTCGCTGTCGGGCAAGTGCACCCGGATCGCGTCGGTGTCGGTATCCATCCCGATCATCAGCGTGTCGGGCGCCGCACCCCGGCCGTACGTGTTTTCAATTGCATCGCGCAACTCGGCCAGGCGGTCGGTGGCCGCCTGTTTGGCCAAGCCGTCATTGCTGCCATGCGCTGCGCAGCCTTGTTGACACGGATTCGAGGTGCTGTAGTGATACACCGCGATCTTCAAATAATTGCCGCTATCGCCGCCGGGGATGCCGCCCGACAAACGCATCAACTCGCGCTGGGTCCAGTCGGCCACATCCCCTTCGACGTCAAACAACGCACCGGCGTAGGCCTTCACATACACCGCATCGTTCGAGGCCATGCGAAAAACGAATGGCAACAAACCTTGCAGACGACCGTCCGCGCAGGGGCTGATATCCAGCGTGTGGTAGCCGCACGACTGAATGAAGGCCGCATCGATCAACATCCGGTCGCGCCAGGGCATCTGGTCGGCTTCGGTCTGCGTGATGCATTCCTTGAAACTGCGAAACACGCAGTAGGAATGCAAGGCACGCAAATCCAGTCCGGCCGACCAGGCGTTTTCCAGCAAACCCAAGGGCAAGGTGTAACCCAGCTTGTCCTGCGCCACACGCTGAGCGCGTGCCACAAAATCCAGTTCGTGCTGAAATGCGGACAGCGTTTTCAACGTATCGACGATGGGTGAAAAGCGTCCGCGTACCTGGTTCTCGTAGGCATACAGGCGACGATTCAACTCCTGGTCGACCAGCGCGTGTTCACAGCGCTGACCTGACCCAATGACGCACGCCGGATTATCGAGCGACTCTGGCTGGCAGAGTGCTCCGGCAGTACGCATCGCAGCAAGTCGTTTACGCGTGTTCACTGATCACACCTCAGCCGCGTGCGCCGCCCGACAGGGTGACCAGCGAACCTTTACCGGTGTTGCCCGCCGAGCCCGTAATGCGGCTATCCGCCACAACAGGACGCTCAACCACTTCACGGAACAATTGCGCGTTCATGCCCACGCCACGCGGCGTGCCACGTGCCGACGGGTTGCGCGACATGCTCGACGGGCCTTCTGTTCCGGTCACTTTGCTCATCGCGTCCCAGGCATCGCCGGTTACCGAGCGGCCGGTCTGGCTGCCTTCTCCGGTCAAGCGACGCGCAGCCGTGATGGCTTCTGCTTGCGCAGTTTGCGTGGCCGACGCATCACGATGGCGGAACTCCGGGGTGCCCGTGATCAGGCCGCCCGCCTTGTTGACCGGCCCGGTAATGCGCTCGCTGTTATAAGCGGAGCCCGTTACATCGCCGAACTGCTTCTGCTGCGCCGTGCGAGCCGGCGTGCTGATGCTGAAATCCACCGGTGCAGGCTGACGCGTCATTTCAATTTGCGTATTGCCGCGCGCCACGAACCGACCGCTGGTTCCGCATTGCGATGTTGTGTTGTCTACGCCCACATAAGGCGTACCACTCACCACTTCGCATGCACCGCGTTCGTCACCCGTCATCACCGATCCGCCAGCACCGGGACGATCTCCGGTTACAGCGGCAGCAGGAATAACCGCGCTTGTACGAATAACAGCTTCCTGCGCTTGCAGCGCGGGAGCTTCGCAGAAACCGTTGTACTGGCCTCGACCGATATAGGGCGTACCACTGATGGGCGAGCAACCGCCCGACTCATCGCCGGTCACGCTAGCCGAACGCCCAACGTAGGAGCCCGTCACGGCTTGACCGCGCCAGGTTTGATCAACTGCAACCTTGGCAACCGGCGCCACGGGGGTGCTTACGGCACAGACAGCACGCTGCTGGTCTGCGCCGATATATTCAGTACCGGTGACGGATTTGCACCCGCCCATCTCGTCACCGGACACCTTTGGGCTGCGGCCTACCTCCGTTCCGGTCAAGCTGCGACCCGACAAGGTTTGCATCAACGCCACTTTTTTCGGCGAAGCCGTATCGCACAGCGCACCGAAGCTGCCTGCGGTGTAGTACTGCGAACCCGTAATGCTCAGACATGAGCCCGGCTCATCGCCCGTGACATGACTGGAGCGACCGACTTCCGTGCCTGAAACCGGCTGGTTGCCGCGCGTAGACATCACGCCAACCTTGCGGGGCGACTGGGGTGCAGACGTGCCGCACACGGATGTGAACTGTTCCTGAGCCAGATACTCGGTGCCGGTGATGCCGCGGCAGCTGCCGTTTTCATCACCCGTCAGCCTGGAGGTGTGGCCCACAGCCGTACCGGTCACGGCCTTGCCGTGGCTGGTGTGGCTCATTGCCACCTTTTCAGGCGCCATTGCGCCGCCAGCCGGCACCAGGTAATCGGTTCCGGTAATGGAGCGGCCCGAACCGGACTCGTTGCCCGTCACTTTCTCCGAGCGCGTCACCGACGTTCCGGTGACAAGCTTGCCCTTGGACGTATCGGCCGCCCCCACTTTAGCGGGCGACGGTGCCGGACGACCGGAGCACATTTCATCGTAACGCTCGGCAGCCAGATATTCGGTGCCCGTAATGCCGCGGCAGTTGCCCGGCTCGTCGCCGGTCACATTGGCCGCACGGCCCACTTCGGTGCCCGTGACCTTGCGTTCACCCACCGTGTGGCTCACCCCCACCTTGCTCGGCGCCGGCGCAGGCCGGGTGCTGCACAGCGCGTCGTACTGCTCGGCGCCGATATATTCGGTACCCGTCACCGCACGGCAGGAGCCCGGCTCATTGCCCGTCACTTTTTTGCTGCGCTCGACCATCGTGCCGGTCACACCCTGACCTGACAGCGTATGGCCCTCTTCAACCTTGGCGGGCGCAGGCGCTTCCACTCGGGCACGCATGCGTCCAGCGGGGCGCGTATCTTTTGCAGGCTTGATGCTACCCGCCAGCGATTGCACCACGCGACGCTGCATGGCCTTTTGACGACCGGTCGCACCCTTGGCGATGGCTGCCTGCCAATCCTGACCCGGCATGGAGGAAGCAATCCGGGTTGCTTGCGCCACACGCTTGAGGCCGGCCTTGCCGTCCTGCGACAGCGCTGCACGGCGTGCCCGCGCCAACGCGCGGCCGGTCGGCTCTATTGCTTTCCTGGGAATATCCGAGGCAGGTGACACTGCAACAGCAGGCATCATGCCTGCCGAAGACGGTGTATCGCCACAACCGCCTTTGGCGCCGTTGCAACCGCAACCGCATCCCTTTGCCGGTGCGTCAGCGACAGCCGCCGAAACCATCACATTGCTTTGCGGCTTCGGGCGAACGCGACCACTGGGACGTGCTGCGGCAGGTTGCAGCGCAGCCTTGCCTGACGTACTCAGCGCTTCGCGACGCGCACGGCTGACGCTGCGGCCATTGGCGGCAACCGCCGCCCGGGCCTGCGCCATGATGGACGCATCGGATGCCGATACTGCAGACGCCTTGCTCTGGCCTGATTCAGCCGAATGGGCCGCTGCGGGTTCGACGCGCGAAGCCGCGGGTCGGGCTGACATGACAGATGCGGTTTTCGTCACGCCGGCTTTGCCATGTAAAGCCATAGCCTTGCGACGCTTCAATGCCAGCTCGCGACCGGAAAGGGTCGCAGTGGCGGTGCTGTCGGTGGTTAGTGTCATCACTTACCTCGAATCTAACGGGTTTGTTGAGGTCGCGATTCCGCGTAGACCTTTTGTCGCAACCGCGACCTCAGCAAACAGAACTAGGAATACAACCATCTTGCCTGGCGCCGATGCCCAGCATCG
>JADMKH010000017.1 GCA_018780025.1 Thiobacillus sp. | reverse complement strand
TGCACGTGCGCGGCTACAAGGAAGAAGGCACCACCACCACGCCGTTCGACATGGTGGTACTCAATACGCTCGACCGTTTTCATCTGGTGATGGATGTGACCAACCGGGTGCCGAAATTGCAGCCCCAGGCTGCGCATATCAAGCAGCGCATGCGCGACAAGCTCAACGCGCACACGCAATACATTCATCTGCACGGCGAAGACATGCCCGAGATACGCGACTGGAAATGGCCGCAGTGAATCGATCCGTTCTTGCGATCAACAGCGGCTCATCCAGCCTCAAGGCAAGCCTGTTTCGAGCTGACGGCACACGCCGCGATTGGCGCTACGGGCAAGTCGGCCCGCATGCCTCACACGCTTACGCCCAGGCATTCGACGCGCTGCTGAAGGACCTGGAGGGGGACGTGCCGGAGGCGATCGGTCATCGTTTTGTCCATGGTGGCGAGGTGGCCGACGCAGCCCGTGTTCTGGATGCGGCGGAAATCGAGCGGTTGCGCGGCTTGATCCCGTTGGCGCCGTTGCACCTGCCGGGCAATCTGCTTGGGGTGGAACTGTGTCGGGCGCGCTTCGATGTGCCGCAGATGGCCTGCTTCGATACCGCGTTCCATCACACCCTGCCGGAGCTGGCGCGCCGCTTGCCGATTCCGCAGACGCTGGGCATGCGCCGCACCGGTTTTCATGGACTGAACTACGCGCACATCGCCTCTCGATTGCCGTCCCTGTTGGGGGAGGGCGCGCGCGGCCGCATCGTCGTGGCGCACCTGGGTTCCGGCGCCAGCCTGTGCCTGCTGGAGAACCTGTGCTCGGTGGACACCAGCATGGGCTATACGCCGGCCGGTGGCATCCCCATGGGTACGCGCAGCGGCGACCTCGATCCGGGCGTCATGCTCGAACTGGCTCGGCGGCATGATCACGCGGCATTGAGCGAGCTTGTCTATCAACAGATGGGACTGCTCGCGCTATCCGACCAGGAGAGCGGCGATATGGCGGCGCTGCTGGCAAGCAACAGCGATTCGGCCCATTTTGCGGTGGACTATTTCTGTCGTCAGGTACGGGCGGCCATTGGTGGATTCGCCGCCAAGGCCGGCGGCATCGACGCCCTGGTATTCAGCGGCGGGATAGGCGAACACGCGCCGCAAATCCGCGCCCGCATTTGCGAGCCGTTGGGCTTTATGGGGTTCGCGTTGGATGCAGAAGCCAACCAGGACAACCAGACTTCGATCCATGCGCATGGGTCCAGGCCCGTGCTGCGGATTACGGCCAACGAAGAGGACGTGATCCGCGAGCTGGTTGAATCCTTGTTGGGTGTGGCTTCTTGATGGTTGGCTGGTATCGACCCACAAGAGCCACACGGCCTTCGATGCTTTGACGGTCGGCTATCTGGTGTTGAGCCGCCGTTTAAAAATTCGAGGTGGATGCCGGGTCATCGGCCTTTGCGGCTTCTCCGCTTCCCTGCCGATTTGACCGTTGTAGAGTTTAAGCGGACGTAACAGGATTCCACCGGTTCTTGGACGAGCCACTATCCTATGGAGGTTGAAGGAATGCTATTCGAGTTTTGATTCACTGCTGGATTTGTCAAACATGGTGACCACTTCAAAGTTGTCGGCATAAATTTTCTCAACAACTTCGAAAGCTTGAATAACCCCCTCGTCGTCTGAGATTATTTTCTGCTCTATCTTTGCATTGCTTGCCAGCAATGAGAAACGACCGTCGTCGAGTGCATGTACTGTTCCCGATATAACAATAATTAGTCCGAAGACGCGCCGCCCGATCTTCGTTGCCGTCATCCAGACGCAGGCAGTCGGTTGGGTCTTATCATAACCTTCCCCCTGGACCGAGAAGTCACACCTGAATAGGACGGGGTCAGCATCGATCACTGAGTAGAATTGGATGATTGAATCAGCATGGTGTGCGATTTCTTCAAGCGACACATCGATAGATTCGTTAACTTCGAAGAAGCCGTAGGTCTTTTGAGCAGCATTGAGCGCTTCGAGGACTTTGTTGTATTCGAACGGTTGATCTTGGGCGTTTAGCACAAGATCCATCTTGTTCATTCCTGTAAGGGAAACTTCAACGAGGATCTTCTTCGCAGATGAAGTGATGAGGTGCAGCAAGCGGATGACGTCGCGGAGCTTGTTGATTGGGAGTCTCACCCCAGCACCTGCGTTGAGTCTGTATTCAGCCGCCCCAGTGAAAGGATTCATGCTGATGTCGAAGCAGTCAGCCTCGATCCGGAATTTCACCAACTCTGGTGGAACTGTTGCATTCAGCGGTGAGGAATAAAATCTGCAAGGGAACGTTAGGCCGGGGGATAGCCGGTCTTCTCGAAAGCGAATATTTCTTGTAGCCGCTGGCTTGAGGTCAGGCATTTCGAGCTTGCCTGAGACGCTATCGATCATTGGAGTTTTGCTCTTGATACCGAAGCGAGTGTGAAAGCCTTTGAATTTCGATATCTGAACCGATTGCTTCAAGCCGATTGAGACATCGATAAAATCGATGAGATTTTCCTTTCCCTCTGTACTGATCGTGATCTGTGCAAATCCGCCCTCGAAGCCGGTAGACTCCAGATGCCGATTTTTGTCGGCTACGTATGCACTCATTCCATTGGACACATACCCCTCTATCTTTTTTCTCAAAGAATCGCCTGTGAGAGAGAGGATTTCATGCTCTGGGCCATAGTGGACAGTCAATGAGCGCTTGTGGTGGTCAAAGAGTTCAGAGACGTTCTCTAACTCGTGAATCCGTTTCAACGTCTTCGAAATGAGGCTCGCATCAACGTGGACCAAGTACGCCCGTTGGGCTACATCCTTCTCATCAAATTCGATGAAGATGAAAAATGCGGGCATAGGCGCAGTGATGAGGCGGCGCAGGTTCGATAGTTTGATCGGTAGTTTCCTGTCGGTTTTATCCGTTGCTTTGACTTGGATCTTGCACTCGATAGCAGGATCGTGAAGGCGAGTTGGGTCTGTGCTTCCTGCAAATGGAAACTCAACAATGAAGTCCCAGCCTGTCTTATCTACATATGATCCATTGGCTATAAGTCCCGCCTGACCGCACCACAGGCTGAACGTGCTTTCCCCCATATGGCCAAGGTCTCTCATATTCAGTGCTTAATGGCTTGATCAAAATCGTGATATTAAGCGAGGCTACCGTCTATGTCTGCAATCAGCACGACACCGACCATTCAACCCAGCTAGTGCCACCGGTAGCTCTGGCCGAGGACTTGCCAACCATGCCAGCTCAGCCGCCGGCAGCTTACTAAGGTACACCGGCCGTCCAGGAACGCATGTTTTCGGCTCACTCAGTGACCGCAGTTGGCCGTAAGGAGGAATTGTCGACGAGGCGGGTCAGTCCGCACCTTAGTCATGCTTGACATTGGTTCTAACACGAACTAAATTAGTTCGTGTTAGAATCAACTGGACATCCCGTGCCACGACAAGCCGATTTCCTGCCAACCTTACAAACCCTGGTCCAGTGCTATCAGGCGTTTGAAAGTTTTTCCGCCGCGCACATCCGCGAGCTGGGGCTGACGCCGCCGCAGTTCGACGTCGTTGCCACCCTGGGCAACACCTCCGGAATGACGGCCACCGAACTCGTTGAAAAAACCCTCATCACCAAGGGCACGCTGACCGGCGTGGTGGATCGGCTGGTCGATCGCGGCTGGGTGGAGCGCATCGCGCACGAAAGCGATGGCCGCTGCCAGATTGTCCGGCTGACGCAGGCGGGCGAGGCCTTGTTTGCCAGGGTGTTCCCGGCGCATCTGGCGCATCTGGCTGCATGCTTTGACGGCGTGCCGGCTGCCGGGCACGCGCGTTGGCAAACGGCCTTGCGGACGCTGGAGCAGGCGTTCCGAAAGGCGGCGGCATGACCGCCGCGGTGCGTTATTCGACGCCGGCCATCGTGCTGCACTGGCTGGTGGCGCTGCTGATTTTCGTGGGGTTTCCGCTCGGCCTCTATATGGTCGACCTGCCGCTGTCGCCCGACAAGCTCAAGTTGTATAGCTATCACAAGTGGGTCGGCGTCAGCGTTTTCCTGCTGGTGGCAATCCGCCTCGGCTGGCGGCTGACGCACACGCCGCCGCCGCTGCCCGAAAGCCTCGCCGCGTGGCAGCGCCGCGCAAGCACGCTGGCGCACGGCCTCTTGTATGTACTGATGGTTGTGATTCCGCTGTCGGGGTGGCTGATGAGTTCGGCCAAGGGCTTTCAGACGGTGTGGTTCGGCGTGCTGCCGTTGCCCGATCTCATTGAAAAAAACCGCGAACTCGGCGACTTGCTCGCCGGGGTCCACCAGGCGCTGAACTTCACGCTGCTGGGTCTGGTCATCCTGCACGTGAGCGCGGCGCTCAAACACCACTTCATCGAACGCCAGCCGTTTTTGCAGCGCATGGGCTGGAGCAGAAAGGAACGCACATGAAACTCGCGACATTGTCCTTGCTGGCGGTGCTGGTCGCCCCCGCGGCTCACGCCGTGGAATACGCCACGGTGTTGCCGAAGCAGAGCAGCATCGGATTCGAGTTCCGCCAGATGGGGGTTCCGGTAAAGGGCGGCTTCAAGCGCTTTACCACCCAGATGCAGTTCGACCCGGCCCGGCCCGAGGCGGCGCGCGCGTCGATCGGGATCGACCTCGCCAGCATCGACGCCGGCTCGCCCGAAGCCGACGACGAATCTGCCGGCAAGCTGTGGTTCAACCGCAGCGCTTATCCGAAAGCGAGCTTCGTTTCCAGCGAGGTGCGCGCGCTCGGCAACAACCGCTACGAGCTGCGCGGCACCCTCACGCTCAAGGGCAAAGCCCGCGAGATGACCGTGCCGGTGACCTATACGCCCGGTAAAAACACCGCCACCTTCGATGGGACCTTCGTCCTTCGCCGTCTCGACTTCGGCATCGGCGAAGGCCTGTGGGCCGACGTCGCCACCGTTGCCAACGAAGTCCAGGTCCGCTTCAGAATTGCCGCCACAGGCAACTAACCCGCTGTTCATTTCTCAAGGAGCACTCAATGAAACGTCTTGCCCTCGGCGCCGCACTTGCCGCCCTGTCCGCCGCCGCCCAGGCCGCACCGGTCACCTACAGCATCGACAACAGCCACACCTATCCGCATTTCAGCTACAACCACCTGGGTTTTT
>JADMKH010000012.1 GCA_018780025.1 Thiobacillus sp. | reverse complement strand
CGTCCGGTGTATTTCTTTGGCCGTCAGATCGACGACGCCAAAGTGTGGACCTCTGCGTTGTTTATTGCCTTTGAGTAGCCGGTTTCGCGCATGATGGCCTGGTTAAATTGGCCGGACGAGCAGGCAACCCCTGCGAATCGTGAATTACCCCGCTTTGGGCAATACGCAGCCCTTCATCTGGATTTGCATGGTGATCCGCTCCACGCGAAATTGGTGGTGTTTTCAGATGGCAATCACCATATGGCTTTGCATGATGCCCTGCAAGCCTTCGCGCTCGCCCATCCCGAGGTGGGTGAGATTTTTTACACCACAACCCCGCCGCGTATTGCAACCGAGATGTTGCGCACCGGGGGGCTTGAGATTGGAAATCTTCGCCTGTGCGTGACGCCGCATGTGGTAATCAGCCCCCCCGCTGTGTTGGCGTCGCTGGTGGACGCGGGCTGTATGCAAGCCCACCGTCCCTTCATGCGTAGCCGGGGTGTGGTGATGCTGGTGAAAAATGGCAATCCGAAAGGGATCACCGGGGTCGCCGATCTTTTACGCCGCGATGTGCGTTTGTTTTTATCGAATCCCGTCACCGAGAAAGCGAGTCATCAAATTTATATGGATTGCCTGCGGCGCCTCGCGATGCATGCACGCATTGACCTGGATTTTCTGAAGCACGCTTCCGGGCTGCCCGATCCTGAAAAGCTGGTTTATGGCGAGTTGATCCATCACCGTGAGGCACCGCAGGCGATCGTGGATGAGCGGGCTGATGCCGCCATGGTGTTTTATCACCTGGCTTTGCGTTATCAGCGCATCTTTCCCGAGCACTTTGATTATGTGTGGCCAGCCGGTTCGCTGGACGATCAAGCCTGCGACACAAGTGTTTTTAGTTGTGGTTTGGCGGGCAATGGGGGCGAGTGGGGTCAAGCACTCCTGGATTTTTTGTTCAGTGATGCCGTCACGAAGATTTATGAGCATCACGGTTTATCGCGCGCCGTCCCCTAGCAGCGAAGCGCACATGCAGGCGCCGTGAATAAACAGCAGGGTAACGGGATGAATCTCGTTAAGTGTGTGGTTATTGCTTTTTCCTTTTTCCTTTTTCCTTTTTCCTTATTACGCAGGACGTGGTGATCCGCTGAGCCTGGCGTAATAAATCGTGGCGAAGAAGAACGCGACCGACAGCACCACTTCGGCGCCGGCCAGCCACGCCGACAGCCCGGTATCCGACCACGCCCGCACCACCCCTTCGGTGAAATAGGCCAGCACCAGCATCGAGGCCCATTGGTAAGTGTAGCGGCGGCCTTTTAGGATGCCCATGAGGGGCAGCAACAGCGGCAGGGCTTTCAGTACCAGCCAGGAGCCCCCCGGCCGGATCGGCGCGAGCCACAATTCCCACGCCACGCAGAGAAAAATCAGCGCAATCAGGCAGACACTGGAGACGGTTTGCAGGGTTTTCATGCGGCAAGTTTGAGCGCGGTTTCTGCCAGCCGTTTGCCGAGCGCGATGCACAGCGTGCGCTCCTCGTCGGTCAGCGGGCGGTCGTCGTTGGCACCGGCCCAGTGGGTGGCGCCATAGGGCGAACCGCCGCTTGCGGTGTGGGTGACTTCGGGCAGCGTGTAGGGCAGGCCGACAATCAGCATGCCGTGGTGCAGCAATGGCAGCATCATGCTGACGAGCGTGGTTTCCTGGCCGCCGTGCAGGCTGGCGGTGGAGGTGAACACGGCGGCCGGTTTGTTGGCCAATGCGCCCTTGGCCCACAGCGCGCCGGTGGTGTCGAGAAAATATTTCAGCGGGGCGGCCATGTTGCCGAAGCGGGTGGGTGAACCGAGCGCGAGGCCGGCGCATTGTTCCAGATCGGCCAGTTCGACATAGGGCGCGCCCTCGTCGGGTACCGGCGGTTCGGCCACCTGGGTACGCGGTGCCACCGGCGGCACCGTGCGCAGCCGGGCCGAGGCGCCCGCTACCTGATTGACGCCCCGGGCAACCAGTTGCGCCATGTTGCGCACGCTGCCGTGCGCGCTGTAATACAAAACAAGAATTTCGGTCATTGCGCGGGTGCTTTGGTCAAAACGGTGAAATTGATTAGGTCGAAACTCGGGGTGAATTCGGCGCGCCGGTCAAACTTGACGGTGTATTGCCGTGGCGTATGCCAGACTTCCGCATCCATTCCGGTTTGGTAGATGTGACTGGGCAACAGCAGGCGGTCGGGCTGTTTCAGGGCGGGTATGCCGGGAACAAACAAGCCGGGTTCCGGGCTGGCCTTGCGGTGACTGCGCAGCGGCCGCACCCACACCGGTTGAATCCGGGGCGACAGGCGTTCGACGCCGAGATCGACCTGTCGCGCATCCCGCATCTTGACCCAGCGGATGACTGCCAGCGACCACACGACCGAGTCCTCAGCGCGCAAGGCCAGCGCGTCGCCTACTTTCAGGTTCAGGGGCGTGTCAGGCGTGCCGCTCAGCGCCAGCCCGGCGGCGCTGTCATTGCAGACCGTCCAGTGGCTGGCATTTACAGCAGAGGGGGCGGCATAGATGGCGCCCCCGTCCGGTCCGGCGAGCGTATCGGTGGGCGCTGTCGAGAGCTCGGCCGCTTGTGGCACCAGTTCCAGCAGGCGGTGTATCGCGCTCACGCCTGCGACGATCTGGATCGCGCTGCCCGGTGCCGGGTAGCGCTTGAATGCGCGATGCGCGCCGGGGCGCCACAGCTTGAGCAATCGTTTGGCGAGCGTCAGGCTGGTTTCGCTGTCCATCCCGGTTGGCAGGCCAATGCGGCGCGGTGTGTCGCCGGTGCGCAGCCGCACCGCGGTCTCGTGCAAATGCCGGCATAGTACTTCGGTGTCCAGCCACAGGCTGACGCCATCCGAGCCGGTCGGCTGGGGCCCCGGTCCCCTGTCGCTGTCGGTTTCAATCAGAAACCCATGCAGATTGACGCTTGGCGGGGTGTCCCCCAGCACGACCCGTTTTCCAAATGCATTCAGATACAGCTGGATATGGATGAGCTCGGCGCGACTCATGTGCGGCGGATCGGCCAGTGCCAGCAGCAGTGCCTGACAGTAGACCTGGTCGGCGGGCAGCGCATCATTCACGACCTTGCCGGCCATCCCGTTGGATTTCGTCAGCAGATAAAGATCATGCATCTCACGCCACAGTCCCGCCGGCACGGGGCTATAGGTCAGGTAGCAGGCAAGCTGGACGTCGCGTAGCGCAGCAAGCGAGTGGGCGGTAATTTCGGCGATGTACCTGATCTGGCTGCGGCCAAACCGGCGGGTTGATAGCGTTCGCAGCAAATGCTTGTAGCCGATACTGTGCTCGGCGTGCAGCTCACCCAACAGTGAACCGGCCTGACGTTGTTGTGGATGGGGTGGAATGCCCGATTCAGACAACAGTACTTCGAGACTGGAGGCTGCGCGCGCAACCACCGGTCGATACAGTGCCAACAGTGCGCCGCGTTCATCCTCGTCCATCGGAATCCGGTTCAGCGTGTAGAGCGCCATCACCAGTTGTTGCGCGGTGTCGATGGGGCTGGCGAAAGGCAGGCGCGACAGCCACTCCATCGTTGCCTTGGGGCGGGTTTCCACCTTGTGAGGCCGCACCGAATGATCGATTGCGGGGACGCTGAGTGTGAGCATGGATTCAGTCGAATACGACTGTCTTGTTTGCGTACACCAGTACGCGGTTGTCCAGGTGCCATTTTACCGCGCGCGACAGCACCACTTTTTCAAGATCCGCGCCCTTGTTGATCAGGTCTTCGAGGCTGTCGCGATGGGACATGCGCGCCACGTCCTGCTCGATGATGGGGCCGTCGTCCAGGGTTTCGGTGACGTAGTGCGCGGTTGCGCCGATCAGTTTCACGCCGCGCTCGAACGCCCGGTGATAGGGCTTGGCACCATGAAACGCAGGCAGAAAGGAATGGTGGATATTGATGATGCGGTTGGGAAAGTGGCGGATGAAGTCCGCCGACAGCACCTGCATGTAGCGCGCCAGCACGATGAAATCGATCTTCTGGTCGCGCAGGATCGCCAGTTGCGTTTTCTCGACTTCGTGCCTGGCGTCCCTGTGCACCGCCAGATGCTGATAGGGGATGCGATACGCGTCGGCCAGCCAGCGTGTATCTTCATGATTGCTGAGAATGATGGGCAGCTCGCAGTGCAGTTCGCCGCTTTGGTAGCGATAGAGCAGGTCGGCCAGGCAGTGATCAAACTTGGAGACCAGCACGGCCATTCGCGGTTTGTGGCTGGATTCCGCCAGCCGCCAGGTCATGCCGAAGCGGCTGGCAATGGGTGCGAACGCGGCGGCAAAGTCGGCCAGGTCGAGATTGAAATCCTCAAGCTCCCATTCCACCCGCATCAGAAACAACCGCAGCTCGGCATCCTGATGCTGGTCGGCATGCAGGATATTGGCGTTATGCAGCAGCAGAAAATCGGCAATGGCGGCGACCAGTCCCTTCTGGTCGGGGCAGGAAATCAGTAGAACTGCGGTATGACGCATGGTGGGGCCCGGCAACTCGGAAGCTGGTTTTTTACGCAATCATAACCAAAATTCCCCTTATCACCTCAAGGTCGGTTGGTCGGGCAGCCACTTTCGCGCCGGGGCGCGCAAAGATTCAGCAGGCTTTTCGCATCGCGTCCACCTGACAGCTTGGCAGGTCGTGCGGATGGCCCCCCGTTCTTCAGGCTAGAACTTTGATTTGCCTTGGAAATTTCCGGGCGCAGAAAAAACCTTTAAAAAGCCCGCACATCCGAGTTGACATGCCCGGCTGGATACCTAGAATTTGTATCTGCTCCCTGTCTGCACCACAACATGTTGTGAATAAACGTGTGCATGGGGACTGGGCAAGCTGTGCATAAGCTGTGGATTTTATGCGTGGTTGCCCGTTTTTTCGTCATACCTCACAGGAGAGCCATCGATGTTGAATGTCGCGACCGAATCCGTTGCATCTGCCCCCATCCCCCCCCGCGAAACCGCCGAACCGGCGGTGATCGACACGCGCTATGCTGACTACAAGATCATCCGCCGCAACGGCGCCGTGGTCGGCTTTGCGCCGAACAAGATCGCCATAGCCGTGACCAAGGCGTTCATCGCGGTGCAGGGCGGGCAGGCAGCCGCTTCGGCACGCATCCGCGAGCTGGTCGAGGCGATCACCGGCCAGGTGACGGCGGCCCTGATGCGCCGCACCCCCAACGGCGGCACCTTCCACATCGAAGACATCCAGGACCAGGTCGAACTGGCGC
>JADMKH010000053.1 GCA_018780025.1 Thiobacillus sp. | reverse complement strand
GGAATGATGTTTTCCAGAATGCCACGGCCACCGCGCCAGTCTTTCATCGATGGACCATCGACGGTTTTCTGGGTTGCGGTAGCAGCGTGAACCGTGGTCATCAGGCCGCGCTTCAGGCCCCAGTTGTCGTTCAGCACCTTGGCAATCGGCGCCAGGCAGTTGGTGGTGCAGGACGCGGCCGACACGATGGCCTGGCCGGCGTAAGTCTCGTGGTTGACGCCGTACACGAACATCGGCGTCGCGTCCTTGGACGGGGCGCTCATCACCACTTTTTTCGCGCCGGCGGCAATGTGCTTCTGGCAGGTTTCGTCGTCAAGGAAGAAGCCCGTGCACTCGATCACGATGTCGGCGCCTGCTTCGTTCCACTTCAGGTTGGCAGGGTCGCGCTCGGCGGTCAGGCGAACGGTCTTGCCATTGACGACCAGATTGCTGCCGGACACCTTGACGTCGCCATTGAAACGGCCGTGAACCGAGTCGTATTTGAGCATGTAAGCCAGGTAATCGGGATCGAGCAGATCGTTGATCGCGACGACTTCGATTTCCGGGAAGTCCTTGGCGATTGCGCGGAATGCCATGCGGCCGATGCGGCCAAAACCGTTGATGCCAACTTTAATTGCCATGTGTCAGTCTCCAGTGAGTTAAAAATCTTTTTTAGGCGGTCAGGGGTCGGGATTCAGGGGTCAGGGAATGAGCGGCCAAAAGCCGCGCTTGATTGAATTCGCGGGCGCGGCCCGCTCATCCCCTGAATCCTGATCCCTCGTACTTACTTAAAGGACGCCCTTGATCGCAGCCACGACGGCCTCGGTGGTGATGCCGAAATGCTTGTACAGCGCGGGCGCCGGAGCCGATTCGCCGAAGCAGTCCATCCCCACCACCGCGCCTTCCAGGCCCACATACTTGCGCCAGAAATCGGTCACACCGGCTTCGACAGCCACACGCGGCAGACCCTTGGTCAACACGCTGGCCTTGTAGGCCGCGTCCTGACGGTCGAAGCTGTTGGTCGACGGCATCGACACCACGCGCACCGCGATGCCTTCAGCCGCCAGCGCTTCCTGGGCTTTCACGGCCAGTTCGACTTCCGAACCGGTAGCGATGATGATGGCTTTGGCACCCGCGGCGTCCTTCAGTACGTAACCGCCACGGGCCACATTGGCCATGGTGGCGGCATCGCGCGCCATGAACGGCAGGTTCTGACGGCTCAGGATGTGGCAGGTGGGGCCATCGGTGCGCTCGACCGAATGCACCCAGCCAACCAACGTTTCCACGGTGTCGCACGGGCGCCAGACGTCGATATTGGGGATCATGCGCAGGGTGGCGGTCTGCTCCACCGGCTGGTGGGTCGGGCCGTCTTCGCCGAGGCCGATGGAGTCGTGCGTGAACACGTGGATCACGCGCTGCTTCATCAGCGCAGCCATGCGGATGGCGTTGCGCGAGTATTCGGAGAACATCAGGAAGGTGCCGCCAAACGGCAGCAAGCCGCCGTGCAGCGCCATGCCGTTCATGATTGCGGCCATGCCGAACTCGCGCACGCCGTAGCTGATGTAGTTGCCGGGATTGCCGTGACGTACCGGATGACAGCCTTCCCAGTTGGTGAAGTTGGAACCGGTGAGGTCGGCCGAACCGCCGAGGAACTCGGGCAGCGCGGAGGCCAGCGCATTGATCGCGTATTGCGATGCCTTGCGGGAAGCGACGGTCTCAGCCTTGGTGTTGAACGCAGCCAGCTTGTCGGCCACATGCGCCTTCCAGTTGGCGGGCAGCTCGCCCTTCATGCGGCGCTCGAACTCGGCCGCTTCAGCCGGGTAAGCCTTTTTGTATTCGGCAAACTTGTTGTTCCACAAGGTTTCCAGACCCTGGCCCTTGGTCTTGGCATCCCAACCCGCATAAATGTCGGCCGGAATTTCAAATGCGGGATGGTTCCAGCCGATGTGCTTGCGGGTGGCTTCGACTTCGTCGTGGCCCAGTGCCGCGCCATGCACGTCATGGGTGCCCTCCTTGTTGGGCGAGCCCTTGCCAATCACGGTTTTGCAGCAGATCAGGGTGGGCTTGTCGGTGCTGGCCTTGGCTTGTTGAATCGCCGCTTCAAGTGCGACCACGTCGTGGCCATCCACACCCGCAACCACATTCCAGCCATACGCTTCAAAGCGCTTGGCGGTATCGTCGGTGTACCAGTGCTCGATATGGCCGTCGATGGAAATGCCGTTATCGTCCCAGAAGGCGATCAGCTTGTTCAGCTTCCAGGTGCCAGCCAGCGCGCACGCTTCGTGCGAGATGCCTTCCATCATGCAGCCATCGCCCATGAACGCATAGGTGTGGTGGTCGACAATGGTGTGGTCGGGCTTGTTGAATTCGGCGGCGAGCACTTTTTCCGACATCGCCATGCCGACGGCATTGGTAATGCCCTGGCCGAGCGGGCCGGTGGTGGTTTCAATACCGGGCGCATAACCATACTCGGGGTGACCCGGGGTCTTCGAGTGCAACTGGCGGAACTGCTTGATGTCGTCAATCGACAGGTCGTAGCCGGTCAGATGCAGCAGTGCATAGATCAGCATCGAGCCGTGGCCGTTGGACAGCACGAAGCGGTCACGATCTGGCCACTTGGGGTTGGCGGGATTGTGGCGCAGGTGGTGATTCCACAGCGTTTCAGCGATTTCCGCCATGCCCATGGGCGCGCCGGGATGGCCTGATTTGGCTTTTTCAACGGCATCCATTGCAAGCGCGCGGATGGCATTGGCCAGGTCGTTACGAGTTGGCATTGCGTTCCCTTCAACTAAGTAAAAAACTGTCACATTCCACCCGAATGTAAAGTTGCGCAATGGCAACCGGGGCGGAATATGCAAAAACCTTGATTATCCGTCAGCAGGGCGGGCTTTCGCAAGCCGCGTCCAAAGCGGTCAAAAGAAGTGTCGGGACAAGGAGTTAAAGCAAAATTCTCAAGCACGGACTCAAAGTCGGGGACTAAATTTCTTTTTATTTGGCTCATGTGCCGGCTTATGCGCCGGCCGCTTTGAGCCAGTCACGCCACAAAACGAACAGCTCGGGGCTGGCTGAAGCCACCACCGAACGCTCCCACACGTTGGCGATATCAAAGCTGCCTGTCAGGCTGGATAGCCGGCCACCGGCCTCTTCAAGAATCAGCGCACCCGCAGCGTAATCCCACAATTTCTGGCCGCCATGCACATAGATATCAAAGCGCCCGGCGGCGGTATAACACCAGTCCAGCGTGGACGCGCCAAAATTGCGCTGCGAAGCATAAGGCGGCCACGCCGCCAGGCGACCGGCCAGCGCCCGATCGATTCGTTTCAACTCCACGCCCGCCAAGGCGCGCCGCAATTCGGCGGCAGGTGTCCGCAAAGGCAGGGGCTTGTCGTTCAGGAAGGCCCCACACCCCCGCTCGGCCGAAAACATTTCATCGGCGATGGGGTCGTACACCACGCCCAACATGCGTTCGCCTTTATAGAGATACGCCACCGATACGGCAAAATAAGGCACGCCGGCGACAAAATTGGAGGTGCCGTCAATCGGATCGACACACCATAAACCCTCGCGGCCCGCGTTCCAGGCATCGTGTTGCTGTTGCTCGGTCATCTCCTCGCCCAGCACCGGCACGTTTTTGATTTTGGGTAGCGCAGCCTCCAACGCGTCCTGTGTAGCCGAATCCGCCTCGGTAAACAGACTGCCATCCGGTTTGTGGCTATGTTTCACCTTGAGAAAACGCGGAGTGACCTCGCGCTGCGCAACCTCCCGAACCAGCGCCTTAACGTCTTCAAGCATGGTCAGACTCGCACGCAATAACAATAAACAAATTCCTGCTCCTTGCCTGTCGGGGTGTGATGGGTTTCGGTTTCGTGACCGAGCAACCGGAAAGCCGCGCCGAACTCGGCGTGCAGCGTGTCGGGCGCATAGCGCACCACGTCCAGCCCCGAACATTGCAACGGCCCGCCATGGCCAAATGCCGCGACAATCACGCGCCCACCGGGTTTGACGCTGTTCAATACTTGCGCGACATAGCGCGCACGGTCGACCGGATCGGTCAGAAAATGGAATACCGCACGGTCATGCCAGACGTCATAGTGCGCGGCAGGCAACGCGGCCCGGGTGATGTCGCCGGCAATCCACCGCACCGGCTGCGCCCGCGCGCCAAGCCGTTTGCGGCTGGCCGCGAGCGCCGGTTCAGCAAGATCGAGCACGGTCAGATTACGGTAGCCCGCGTTGAGCAAGCCGTCCACCAGCACCGAGGCGCCGCCGCCGACGTCGATGATGTGCGCGTTCGCATTCGCACCATCTGCGATCAGGCGCAGCGATGACGCGGCGTGCGGCTGAAACCAGCTCACTTGCTCGGCTGCTTTTCCGCTGTATATCTCTTCCCAGTGCTGCTGACGGTCTGTCATGTCATTCGCCCTTCCACTTGATCGAGCAGCCCATACCTGGAATCTGCTCGACCGGACCTCGCTGGGTCGCGGCCACTTCCTTCATCGCCTCAAACAGATCGCGGCGTACGCCCTCGGGCGCGGTGTCCTTGCGCGACGCGTCGAAGCGGCCGCGGTATTGCAGTTCGAAATCGCGATTGAAACCGAAAAAATCCGGCGTGCATACCGCGCCGTAGGCCCTGGCCACCTGCTGGGTTGCGTCGATCACATAGGGGAAGGGAAAGCCAAATTCCGCAGCAACGTTTTTCATGTTGTCGAAAGAGTCTTCCGCGTACTCGGCCGGATCGTTCGACATGACGGCAATCGCATGAATGCCATACTGTTCAAGCGCCGTCAGATCGCGCACCAGGCGCAGGCGGATGGCCTTTACATACGGACAATGGTTGCAGATGAACATCACCAGCAAGCCGTTGGGTCCCATCGCGTCGCGCAGGGTCCATTGCTTGCCGTCGGTGCCGGGCAAACTGAATTCGGGGGCCTTCCAGCCAAATTCGCAAACGGGGGTAGTGAGGGAAACCATGATGTGCTCCGCTGAATCTCGAGGTATCCCGGCATAATAGCAAGATGTCTTCGCCACGCTTTTTTCTTGACCAACCGCTTGCCCCGGGCGCCCGCTTCAGCCTGCCCCCCGGCCCGGCGCGCCACGCTGCAAAAGCACTGCGGTTAACCGTGAACGACACGGTCACCCTGTTTAACGGCCAGGGGGGAGAGCATACCGCCTGTATCGAGCGTATCCAGAAAGACGATGTTGCGGTCAGCGTCACCGATTTTACTGACATCGAGCGCGAGTCGCGCTTGCGCGTCATGCTGGCGCAAGGCATCTCGAGTGGCGAGCGGATGGATTACACC
>JADMKH010000070.1 GCA_018780025.1 Thiobacillus sp. | reverse complement strand
GCGCATCGACCATCACCATCACTTCCATCAGCGTGTCGTTGGTCGGCTGGCAGGTTGACTGCAGCACGAATACGTCCTTGCCGCGCACGTTTTCGAGGATCTCGACCATCACCTCGCCATCGGAAAAACGCGACACCGTGGCGCGTCCGAGATGGATATTGAGGTGCCGCACCACATCGCTGGCAAGACGCGGGTTGGCATTGCCGGTGAACACCATCAAGTTGTCTATGGACACGCGAGTCTCCGACGGCGCGGATTTTAGGCCGCAACAACAACAAAAACAGCCGCCTCGGGCGGCTGTTTACTTAACTGGCTGGGGAGGTAGGGATCGAACCTACGAATGTCGGAATCAAAATCCGATGCCTTACCACTTGGCGACTCCCCAATATTTGGGACTGCTCAGGCGCAAAAATCGTAAAGCGGATGCTTATCGAGCCCTTGCGCCACAAAACCTTTCATCGTGCCGGGCAGCTGGCGCAGCACATCACGCGCCGCGTCTTCCGCTCCAAACGATGCAAACACGCAGGCACCCGAGCCGGTCATCCGCGCTTCGCCAAACTGGCCCAGCCATTCGAGATGGCGAGCGACTTCAGGATAGCGATTGACCGCGACGGACTGTAGATCGTTACGACCCATGCCTGCGGAAAAGCGCGCTATTTTGAGGGCTGGCGTGTTGCGTGTCAATTCCGGCGTTGCAAAAATCGCTGCGGTGGGCACCTGCACCGGTGGCGTCAACACCACATACCATGCCGGCGGCGCGCTGATCGGATGCAGAATTTCGCCTACGCCTTCGGCAAACGCGGTCTGGCCAAAAATGAACACTGGCACGTCAGCGCCCAGCTGCAGGGCCAATTTCTGCAAGATTACGCGCGGCAGATTGACCTGCCACAGCCGGTTGAGCGCCAGCAATACGGTGGCGGCGTCGGAACTGCCGCCGCCCAGGCCGCCGCCCAGCGGCAATACTTTTTCGAGCCGGATGCTTACACCCGCGCCTGCCGGGGCATGGGCTTGCAGCAGCCGCGCCGCCCGCACGGTCAAATCGTCGTGCTCGGGCACGCCGGGCAGATCAACTTCGCGCACCACGCGGCCATCATTGCGCACCTGCAGATGAACCGTATCGGAATGATCGATCAGCCGGAACACGCTTTGCAGCAAATGGTAGCCATCGGCGCGGCGGCCGACAACGTGCAAAAAGAGATTCAGCTTGGCCGGCGCCGGAAAAACGTGCGTCATTCGTCCTTCCAGCTGTCGGTCACCAGGCGAATCTCCAACCCAGAACGCACGACCAGCAGTTTGCGCGGACGCGCGGGCGCGTCATCGGCGTATTGCAGATAGTCAATGACCCAGCCGTCCTGTTTGAGCTGCGCGACACGTCCCAAAGCATCCCGCGTGGCTTCGAACGCGCGCCCAGGGGCGGGATGGGCCTGCACCCACCACGTCAATCCGGAGAGCGGCAAGCCATAGCCCAGCACAGCGCGCGTCAGCGATTCGGCATCGGCAGCATGGCGAGGCGTCTGGTTGGGAACTTCAAGGGTCACGCCGGTGGTATCGCGAACGATTCGAGCCACCCCCTGCCCCAGCGGAGAAATGATCAACATCTCATCCGTTTCGGGGTGGTGGGTCCAGTGAATCTGCCCGGACAGGCTTTGCTCATCCGTCCGGACCCCTATTCGCCCTTGCAGGCTCCAGTTTTCCACCCGCGCAGCTTGCGCGGGTGAAGGCGGAACGGGCGGAATTGACGCACACCCACTCAACGCCAGCGTGATCGCCAGCGCAGCTGCCAGCCGCACCATCAGGGTTTCAACCGTCGCAAGGTTTCGAGCAGCACCTCGTTTTGGGGATGGCTTTGCAATCCGGCTTGCCATAACTTGCCTGCCTCATCGCGCTGCCCCTTCGCCCACAACACTTCGCCAAGATGGGCGGCGATTTCGGGGTCGGGACGCAGCTTGTACGCTTGCTCCAGATACGCCTGTGCACGCGGCAGATTGCCCGCCCGGTACTGTGCCCAGCCCACACTGTCGAGAATGTAAGGATCGTCCGGCGACAGGGCCAGCGCCTTGTCGAGCAAGGCGATCGCCTCGGGCAGCCGACTGGTTCGGTCTGCCAGCGTATACCCCAGTGCGTTGTAGGCCTGGGCATCCTCCGGACGCAACACAATTGCACGGCGAAGATCGGCTTCCAGCACATCCAGCTTGCCCAGCTTTTCGGCCGCCATGGCGCGGTCATACAAGAGATTGGCCGAATCGGGATAGCGCTTGAGGCCTTCGGTCAGCACATCGAACACGGCTGTCGGAACCTTGCTGTGACGCAGCAATTCCGCTTGCGCCTGAATCAAGCGCACGTTCTGGGCATCGTTTTCGCCCCGCGTGTTCGCCAGCAACATGCCGGCTTCTTCAGGCTTGCCCGCAGAAACCAGCAAAGCTGCCTGACGTGCCCGCGCCGAAACCAGATAGTTACCGGTTTTGACTTCAGCATAGTGAGCCGCCGCCACGTCCGGTTGCTTCATCTGCTCGGCCACCTGACCCAGGTAGTAATGCACGGTATCGGTATCTCGCGGGCTGTATTCCAGCGTCTGCGTCAGCAAGTCACGCGCTGCGTTGACGTCGCCCATTTGCAGCGACAGCAGACCAGCAGCCAGCCCAACCTCGGCATTGCGCGGGAAATCCCGGGTAAGCCGCGTGAATTCAGTGCGTGCTTCAGTGAACTGATTGGCATTAACCAGCGTACGCGCATAGGCCAGGCGCATTTCACGCGCCTCCGGATGCGCTGCCAAAAACTCGCGCATAAAGGCAAGCGCATCGGATCGCGAGGTTTTGGCCAGAAACTGCGCGCGCATCAACCCCGCGGCTTCCCATCCGGGACGCTGGACCTCGGCCGCTTTCAACGCGGCAATCGCTTCATCGAAGCGTCCGGCATTGGCCGCTGACTGCGCAACGGCGTATCGCGCTTCCGGCAGGTTGGGATAGTCGGCGGCAAGCCGCATCACCAGGTCATAAGCGGCCCGGCTGTCTTGCATCTTGCCCATCAAGGAAGAGAGATGCAAAAACCCCTTGGCAGGGTCGGCCTTCAACAAGGTCTGCAGTATGGGTTCGGCCTCAACCACCTTGCCCTCGTTCAGCAACAAGGCCGCCAGCGTCTGCTGCGCGCGCTCCGAATCGGCTTCAGATGCCGCCCACAAGCGTGTGGCTTCCAGCGCCCCCGCCTGATCACGCGCAAACAACGCTATTTCGGCTGCGCGGCGCGCAATGCGTGGATCGCGTGTCTGGCGCGCCAGATCGAGATAAGTCGATTGGGCAATGAGAATGGCACCCCGCTGGCCCGCCACTTCGGCAACCAGAAACTTGAACAGGATGTCTGTCGTGAGGGACTGCCTGGGGTAATCGGGCTGGGCCTTGACGACAGGCTCAGCCGCAGGTTGCGCAGCCGGCTCAACCGCGGGCTGGGCCGGTTGTTGCGCCAGCGACTCCGCCACAACCAGCCGGGATGCCTTGACGCCAGGCTGGCTGCACGCGGCTGCGAGCAGCAGTGCCGCAAAAAGCGGAAGAGTCTTGAGATGTGCCATGTAATATTGCCTTGATAATTAAGTGAGCCTGAGCTGATTCTAAGCTTTCGAGGGCTGCGGGCAAGCAAGGTTCATTTGTCACGGCTTTCGGGCGTGACGCCTCGCTGAAACACGCGAGTGCGCGCGACACGGCAACCCACATTCCTTAAAATGATACGGCCAAATGACGCTCATGCTTGAGTAAACGCTCCATCCTCGCACTGGTCCCTTTCCTGACATGCCCGAATTACCCGAAGTCGAAACCACACGTCTGGGCCTGCTGCCGCGCCTGCAAGGCCGCACCCTTACCAATATGGTGGTACGCAATCCTCGCCTACGCTGGCCAGTGCCGGATGACCTGGAAACACGCCTGCAAGGGCGGATGTTGAAATCGCTGGATCGTCGCGGTAAATATTTGCTGTTTGATTTCGGCTCGGTCACGCAACTGGTTCACCTCGGGATGTCGGGCAGTCTGCGCTTTACCCTGCCCGACGAACCTGCCGCCCTGCATGACCATATCGACTGGCTGTTCGATGACGACACCGTTTTGCGGCTGCGCGATCCGCGCCGGTTTGGCGCCGTTTTATGGACCGAAGATGTCGCGCGGCATCCCCTGCTGGCACACCTCGGGCCGGAGCCCCTCACGACGGAATTCGACGCTGCGTACCTGCACGCCCAGTGCCAGCGTCGCCAGACCTCCATCAAGCAGGTCATCATGGATGCGCAGGTGGTAGTCGGTGTCGGCAACATTTACGCATCAGAATCGCTGTTTCATGCCGGCATCCGCCCCACCGTCCCGGCGCGCCGCCTCAGCCGGCCGGCGAGTGCCCGCCTGACAGCGGCGATCAAGCAGGTGCTGACCGCGGCCATCGCTGCCGGCGGCAGTTCGCTCCGGGATTACGTCCACAGCAGCGGCGAATTGGGCTATTTTCAGCTTCAAACCAGGGTATATGACCGCGAAGGGATGCCGTGCAAGGCCTGTACCACGCCGATACGCAGGATTGTGCAGGGTCAGCGCGCCAGCTTTTACTGTCCCGGATGCCAGCGTTAGCGCTATTTCGCCCCCAGAATCAAGTTTGATGTGCGCATGCCGTATTATGACTGTGCCTTATCCAGCAGATTGCCCCCGATGAAACCCACCACTCTGGTAGACGAGTTCGAGCATTACAGCAGCTGGCGCGATGCCGTGTTCGTTCGCATCGAAGCCCTGCGCAACTGGCTCGTTATCCAGGAATTGAGCGATGCCGACGCGGAACTGCGGCTGAACCAGTTATTGAACCGCCTGCAGGAAGACACGTTGAATGTGGCCTTTGTGGCGGAGTTTTCGCGCGGAAAGTCGGAGTTGATCAATTCGATCTTCTTTTCGGATTATCGGCAGCGCGTGCTGCCGTCGGCCGCCGGGCGCACCACCATGTGCCCCACCGAGCTCTATTACAACCCCACCCACCGCCCTTCGTTGCGCCTGCTGCCCATCGACACCAGAACGCGTGAAGGCAGCATTGCCGATTTCAAAAACAACGCGGATGCCTGGACCGAGTTTCCACTCAATCTTGATTCTGCCGATGAAATGAGTGCGGTATTGATCCACCTGGCCGACACCCTGCATGTGGACGCGGCCACCGCGGAATCCTACGGATTGATCAACCCGAACGACGAAGAAACCGCCCGCGCGCTGACCCGCGATGGCGGCATTGCGATTCCACGCTGGCGCCACGCCCTGATCAATTTCCCGCATCCCTTGCTGAAACAGGGGCTG
>JADMKH010000264.1 GCA_018780025.1 Thiobacillus sp. | reverse complement strand
GCGCCAATACTCAATCTTGGCTCGGGAATTTGTGCGTTAACCGGACACTACTGATCCTCAACCCATTGTCGTAAGTCGATAAAGAGCAGCGCATGGGACAACTGAGCCGCATCACCCAGCAGCCCGATGTAATGGGCGGCAAAGCCTGTATCCGTGGCATGCGTGTCACGGTGGGCATGGTCGTCGGTCAGATCGGTGCGGGGCATAGCATCGATGAAGTCCTCGCCGACCATCCCTACCTCGAACGCGAGGACATCATGCAGGCGCTTCGCTATGCCGCATGGCGAGCTGAAGAACGCGAGGTCACCCTGGCCACCGCATGAAGCTGCTGATCGATATGAACCTCGCCGCGCTGGATCGCCGTCTTGGGCGATGCGGGCATCAAGGCACACTGGTCGTTATTGGGCGCCAAAAACGCGCCTGACCCGGAAATCATGGCCTATGCCAGCGCAAACAACTACATCGTGCTGACCCACGATCTGGACTTCAGCGCAATTCTCGCCGCCACGCACGGCGAGAAGCCCAGCGTCGTACAGGTCCGTGCCGAAAACGTCAGTCCGAACGCAATCGGCAAACAGGTCATTGCCGCGTTGCACCAGATGGCGACCGAACTGGCGGACGGCGCGCTGCTCACCGTTGACCCGAACCGCACCCGCTTGCGGCTGCTGCCCCTGCCCCGCAACGAATCGCCATGATGCACCGCCAGCCGCGATAAACGTCCATCACGGACCACTCCAAATCTTTATATGCCTATGAACCATTTTCAGGCGAAGTGGCGTGGGCGCGCCTCCCCCTTCAAGGGGGAGTAAATCAACTCATCCCCACCCCAACCCTCCCCTTGAAGATGAGGGCGTTTTGCAGCAGCTGAAAAGGCCTGGCTTGAACGCTGACCCATCCGGCCGTTCACGGACACGCTGCGAGCTTGACCGTACGCACTCTACCGGTGCTGCTGATCACGATTTTCCTTGCCCCGCCTTGATCCGGGGATTGCTGGCACAAGGTCAGGTTACCAAACTGCCACGTGCCTGAAATCAGCCTGGCTGCCCCCATCGGCGCATAGGAAATGTAGTTCGAAAACGAACCTGTGGCCGTCACCAGCAAACCCGACGGCAAAGCGGAATGCGTCAGAATCAGCGCCTCGCCTGCGTCCAGCACGGCATTGTTGTTGGCATCGTGAAACACGATCCAGCCCTGCTGCCAGTCGCCGCTGGCGGAACACGCCACGCCACTTGCCGACTTGCACAGCACCGCACGGCCATTACGCTTGATCGCCTCGCTGCGCGCCAGATGCAAGGACGAAACCAGCGCATTGGTCGCGCCTGCCAGGCGATTATTGCTGGCGAAAGAAGCAAAGCTTGGGATACCGATTGTCAGCAATATTGCGGACACGGCCAGCACAACCATCAGCTCAAGCAGCGTGGTCCCCGACTGTTTCATCGCGCCCCCTATCCTCCCAGATAACGCTTAGGGTGCCACTGCGGGTCGGAACTGGCTATACAACTTTAGTCGTAGGCTGCCGCAAAACACGGCAACTCAACAACCCGCGCTAAACGCTAAAGCGCGCTAAAAGGGGACGCTACCCTTTGATTCTATCGTCAAGCTTATTCGGTCGGCCTTGTGGGCGATATTCCAGCAAACGCCCTACCAGCTTGCCCAGTCCTTGAACAAACCCAGCAGAACGGTAATCCCCCCATTTTTAGCAGCAGCCAGAAGTGGAGTTAAACGGCGGACATCAATTTCTGCATCGGTGTGATGCCACCGAGCGCCATGTTCGGGCGTTCATGATTGTATGTCCATAACCAGCGAGTAGCTGATTCCTGCACCTGTTCAATGCTGTCGAACAGATACTGAGCCAACCAGTCGTAGCGCACCGTGCGGTTGTAGCGTTCAACATAGGCGTTCTGTTGGGGCTTGCCGGGCTGGATGTGATCGATCCGTATTCCGTGGACCTCCGCCCATGCCAGCAATGCACCGCTGATGTACTCCGGGCCGTTGTCGCAGCGGATCACCGACGGCTTGCCGCGCCACTCGATGATCTGCTCCAGTGAACGAATCACCCGCGCCGCTGGCAATGACAGATCGACCTCGATTCCCAGCCCCTCACGGTTGAAATCGTCCAGCACGTTGAATAGACGAAAGCTGCGTCCATCACTCAACTGGTCGTGCATGAAATCCATCGACCAGACCTGGTTGATCGTCCCCGGCACCGCCAACGGCTGTGGCTTCTCGCGCACGATGCGCTTCTTCGGCTTGATCCGCAAGTTCAACTCCAGCGCCCGATAGATGCGATAGACACGCTTGTGATTCCAGCCGTACCCCTTGACGTTGCGCAGGTGCAGAAAGCACAGGCCAAAGCCCCAGTTCTTCTGGTTGTGCGTCAGTCGCACCAGCCAGTCGGCGATCATCTCGTTTTCGTCAGACAACCTGGGCTGGTAACGGTGCAGGTCTGGCTGATCGTAAAATCGGCGCAGGCCTGTCGAATGCTGACGCCTTTGGCTTCAATCGCCCACTGGGCCATCTCTCGGCGCTGAGATGGCCTCACCACTTTTTTGCCATCGCTTCCTTGAGAATCTCTGCACTCATCTAGGCTTCGGCGTACATCTTCTTCAGGCGCCGGTTCTCTTCCTCCAGCTCCTTCATCCGGGACATCATCGAGGCATCCATGCCGCCGAATTTGGAGCGCCACTTGTAAAACGTGGCGAAACTGATGCCGTGCTCACGACAAAGTTCGGGTACGGGTGTGCCAACCTCGGCTTGTTTGAGCACGGCAATGATCTGGCTGTCGGTAAAACGTGATTTCTTCAAGGGAACCTCCTCGGAGTAGATTACGAGAAAATTCCACTTCTGACTGCTACTGTTTTATGGGGGGATTACCGCGCGCATTGATCTGCTGGCCGAATTTCTGGCTTTGCTGGTAGGCGTAATCCCCCCGATTGTCATGATTGTGCTGGAACGCGGGTTCATGCGCTTCGCTGCGATTGCGCTGGGGCGCATATTCGATCTGCACAACAGCTGAGCTGCGATTGCCATATTCATCGTTGTTGCGCGTGTCGCTGGCGTGCGCGCCGGTTGCAAGCATGCCCAGGCTACCGAGTGCCAGTGCAACGAGGGTTTTGTTCATCAGCTGGGTTTTCATGGTGTCGCTCCTGATCCGTTAAGTGATGCCGCTGAGGTGTGGTGCGTCAGCGAACCCTCGTGTCCGGTGTTCATGGCCTGCAGCATGTCGAGCGCTTCGCCGCCACGGCATTCGCCCACCACGATGCGGTCGGGGCGCATCCGCAAGGCGTTTTTGACCAGATCGCGAATAGCGACCTGGCCACGCCCTTCGGCGTTGGCCGGCCGCGCTTCGAGGTTGATCAGGTGCGAGTGCGCCAGCCGCAGTTCGGCGGCATCTTCGATGGTGATGATGCGTTCGCCATCCGGTATGAAGTTCGAGAGCACGTTGAGCAGCGTGGTCTTGCCCGAGCCGGTACCGCCGGAAATGATGATGTTCTTGCGGTGCAGCACCGCCATGCGCATGAATTCGGCCATGTCAGGGCTGACTGCATTAAAACCGATCAAGTCTTCGGCCGTGAGCGCGCGCCGCGAAAACTTTCGAATGGTCAGTGTGGGCCCCTTGAGCGCCAGCGGCGGGATGATGGCGTTTACGCGCGAACCATCCTTCAGACGTGCATCGACCATGGGCGAAGACTCATCAATGCGCCGCCCGATGGGAGCGACGATGCGTTCGATCACGCCGAGCACGGCGCGGTCGCTGGTAAAAATTGTGGGGTGACGCACCAACCGGCCTGAGCGTTCGATATAGATTTCATCGAAGCGGTTGACCATGATCTCGGTGATGCCGTCGTCGGCCAGCAATTCTTCCAGCGGGCCCAGTCCGACTGCTTCGTTAAGCACTTCGCGAATCAGGGTCTCGCGATCGATGGCATCGGGCAAGGCGGTTTCACGACCGATAATCTCCCGGATCAACGACTCGGTTTCGCGGCGCAGTTCGCTGTCTTCCATGCGCATCAAATCCCGCCGGCGCAGGTCGATGGCGTCGAGCAGTTGCTCGTGGATGCGGCGGCGCCAGAAGTGTCCCGGCGACGACGCACTGGCCACCGGGATAGGTCGAGTTTCGGGCTGCTTCGCCTGATCCGTCCCTTCAGATTGTGCAGATACCGGCTCAACAAACGGCGTAGCAAACCGGTCTTCCACCTTGATGGTGTGATTGCCCAGCACGATTTCATCCGAATAAACAATGGGGCCGTGATGTTCGACGCGAACGCCGTTAACCCAGGTTCCGGAAAATTGGCCCAGATCCTGAATGAAGAGGCCGCTCTTGGTGCGGAATATGCGTGCGTGCTCGCGGCCTATCCGCCACCCGCTCAGGCGGATCTGGCATTCCCGGCTCTTGCCAACCAGCACGGCCGTGTCCTCGATCAACTCGGCGCGCTGCTTTTTATCGGGGTCGGTGATGTGAACTTGAAACATGATTGCTCTGCCGATCAGTAGGATTCTTCAATCCAGGGGGAGGGTTTTTTCATGTCATCTGACCGAGTGGATTTTCCCAGCCCCGGCACGCTGTCAAGATCCGGTTTACCTGTCCTCGGCGTCGATTCAAGCCGGGCAACAGCCTTGGCCATACTGTCTTCCAGGGCAAAGGAGTTTTTATCCACTGCAACCGGGGTAACGAACACCACAAGCTCGGTCTCGTTGTTCTGGAATCGCTTGGAACGGAACAAGGCGCCCAGCACGGGGATATCGCCCAGGAAAGGCACTTTGTCGACCGAGGTGCTGACATCCCGCTTGAGCAAGCCACTCAGCACGATGGTGCCGCCCTCCATCACATTGAATTCAGTTTCGGTCTTGCGGGTACGCAGCGCGGGGCCTCCGATTGTGGGAATCGAAGTATCAATGTCGCTGACCTCGCTCATGATTTTTGCCCGGATAACACCGTTGTGGTCGACTCGAGGTTCGATTTCGAGCCGAATGCCATAGGGCTTGAAAATAATGGTGGTGCCGTTAATGTTGCTGACGCTGTAGGGAAATTCACCGCCGGCCAGATAGGTGACCTTGGTACCGCTGCGGGCAGACAAGGTAGGCTGGGCGAGGATGGCTGCGGTGCCGTTTTGCTCCATCAAATTGAGTTGAGCGTTCAGGCCGAGGTTGAGTGCGCCCAGAATATTGAGCGAAGAGGTCAGCGGTGCGCCGCCGCCCCCCGGGCTGACGATGGGCAGTTCCGTGCCTGACGTCGGGATTTTGATTTCATAGCAGCCTGTCGGACTTGAACCCCGCCCGGCGGCGATTTCCCCAACCGGGGCGA
>JADMKH010000041.1 GCA_018780025.1 Thiobacillus sp. | reverse complement strand
ATCCTAAACACGCTTTCCAGGCGTGCGACTTAAACCGCTCATCCACCTCTCCGAGCAGCCGCGCATTCTAATCGAGCGGCGGGTTTAAGGCAAATTGACTTACCCTTTGCTAACCCGACAAGGGTTCCCGAAAGTGCGCATGACCCCGCTCGGCTTTAATGCGGCGTGATGTGCAGTTTCCAATCCTTGCTCATGGCGTCAAAACACGCCCGATATTCAGGGGTGGACGTGGACTCTTTATTCATGTCATCCCAGGGCAGCGATATCCGGACCGGTTTACCGCCCAGTTCGCCCTCGCAAAACTCATAGTTCACCTGTCCATCCAGTTCAAACTGGCGAAAGCTGTGCAATTTCCCATTGTAATGATGCAAGTTGAGATACGCGTTTGAGGGATGAAGCGGTTTCCAGGGAGGCGCCATGGACAGGTAATCGCGTATCAGCTGGCCATTGGCATCGTAAATATTGACCTCGGCAATGTGAATGGCAACGGACACCTTGGCATCCCGCTGTATCCGCGACAGCAGGCGCCCCGTTTTTGCATCGTAGTAGCGGGTAACACGGTAACGATAACCCGCCGCCGCCGTGCCATTGTAGGCACCGGATTCCTCTTCAGTCCGCACCGTATGGCTGGCGAGCTGCTGTTCGTGCAACGCATGGACCAGACGATGAAAATCCGGGCGCGAAGGCTCCGCCGCCGCAGCCTGAGAAACACACAGCGTAAATAGGATCATCCATTTCATTATTTCGCCGCCCCCGGCTACATTCTTCTTTGAATAAAATTCTCGAACATGCAGCGGCGCAGATAACTTTTCACAAAACGAGCCACTTCATCGCGACGTGCCGGCCAAAACGACGGAAAATCCACTGCCACCCCGATCACCTTCGAATCATTTTAAGTCACGCAGAGCGGATGCGGTGCCCACTTCGCTGCGCTCGGTCCAGTTGCTTTCCGGCAGAAATTCCGCGCGTTCCTCGATTTTTCTGGCTTCCTCTGTCTTCCCCAGCGTATGCAGTATCGTCGATTTCAGCATCAGCGTTCCCCGGCTATCCGGGTCCAGCAGCAGTCCGGCGTCGACAGTTTCCAGCGCTTTCGGATTCTGGCCGGTCATGTAATAACAGATGGCCAGGTTGTGATACGCCTTCTGGTAGCTGGGATCGAGACGAATTGCAGTCGAAAAATGCTGGGCTGCCTGCGGGATACGGTTGTTCTTGGCGTGGACCACGCCCAGGTCGTCGTGCGCCTCGGCGTTGGACGGGTCCAACTGGACGGCGCGGGTGAGGTCGCGCTCGGCTTCCACCAGGTTGTTGCGCCAGATGTTGCGCACGCCCCGCTTGGTATACGCTACAGAACTATCGGGATGGCGCTGGATAAACACGCCGAGATCGGCTATCCCTTCATCCACCAGGCCCATCCGGCCCAGCGCCATACCGCGTCCGAAGTAGGCTTTGTCCTGTTTGGCATCGAGTTTGATAGCGTGGGTGTAGTTTTCGGCTGCCCCATGCAAATCGTTGAGGGCGTAATACGCATCGCCGCGCAGCGTATAAAGCACGGCAAAATTCGGCTCGGCGCTTATCAACTGGTTATATTCCTTCAACGCGGCAAGCGCCGCTTCACGCGTCTGGAATTCTGCACTGCTCGCATGACCCGCCAGCGCCAGCATGCTTGTCGCCAGAATGGCCTGAAAAGTCCTTGAAACAATCAATTTCATACTCACCTCCCTCAAAAGAGGACGCCCATGCATCCCCTTTTATTCCGGCCCCACAGCGCGCTTTCTGGCAACAGACAAAATTTTTAGCGGTGAACACTTGAAAACCCTGCCAGCGTCACAAGTTATGAGGCACATTTTTTGGAGCCCGCATGCAAACCGAAAACAACACCCCGGAAACGCCCCCGGAAAAAACCAGAGAAACAATGCCCAGCCTCGAGGAAATGCTCCGCGAGGCCGAGTTGAAGGCTGAAGAACACCACGACGCCTGGCTCAGAGCCAAGGCAGAAACCGACAACATGCGTCGTCGCGCGGCAGAAGACGTGGACAAAGCGCGCAAGTTTGCGGTGGAAAGCTTTGCCAATGAGTTGCTCGCGGTGAAAGACAGCCTGGAAGCCGCGCTTGCCGTCGAGTCACCCAGCGTTGAAATCCTCAAAGATGGCGTTGAGCTCACCCTGAAACAACTGGTTGCCGCATTCAGCCGCTTCAATCTGCATGACATCCACCCGATGGGCGAAAAATTCGATCCGCACCAGCATCAAGCCATCCAGATGATCGAATCCGACCAGCCTGCCAACACGGTGGTGACAGTCCTGCAAAAAGGCTATCGCCTGCACGAGCGCACGCTGCGACCCGCACTGGTAATGGTCGCAAAGGGCAAGGATTAAACCTGCCACCGATTGGCCTCAGCCTTGAAATGGGCGTGACCTCCCCCACATTCGAAACAATTCAACATTATTCAGAAGGAAAGCACCATGGGACGCATTATCGGAATTGACTTGGGCACCACCAACTCCTGCGTGGCGGTGATGGAAAACGGCAAGCCGAAGGTGATCGAGAACGCCGAAGGCGCTCGCACCACGCCGTCCGTTGTCGCCTACACCGAGGACGGTGAAATCCTGGTCGGCGCACCCGCCAAGCGCCAGGCCGTCACCAACCCGAAGAACACCCTGTACGCGGTCAAACGTCTGATCGGTCGTCGCTTCGAAGAAAAAGAAGTGCAAAAAGACATCGGCTTGATGCCCTACAAAATCGTCAAGGCTGAAAACGGCGATGCCTGGGTGGAAGTGCGTGACCAGAAAATGGCAGCGCAGCAGGTGTCGGCTGAAACCCTGCGCAAAATGAAGAAAACCGCCGAGGACTACCTGGGCGAAGAAGTGACCGAGGCGGTGATTACCGTTCCCGCTTACTTTAACGACAGCCAGCGCCAGGCCACCAAGGATGCCGGACGTATCGCCGGACTGGAAGTCAAGCGCATCATCAACGAGCCGACTGCGGCCGCGCTGGCCTTCGGCATGGACAAGAAAGAAGGCGACCGCAAGATTGCGGTGTACGACCTTGGCGGCGGCACGTTCGATATTTCCATCATCGAAATCACCGAAATGGATGGCGAACACCAGTTCGAAGTCCTGTCGACCAATGGCGATACCTTTCTGGGTGGCGAAGATTTCGACCAGCGTCTGATCGACTATATCGCCGAAGAGTTCAAGAAAGAACAGGGCGTCGACCTGAAGAAGGACGTGCTGGCCCTGCAGCGCCTGAAGGAAGCCGCTGAAAAGGCCAAAATCGAGCTGTCCTCTGCGCAGCAGACCGAAGTCAACCTGCCCTACATTACGGCAGACGCCTCTGGCCCCAAACACCTTGCGGTGAAAATCACTCGCGCCAAGTTCGAGGCGCTGGTGGAAGATCTGATCAAGCGCACCATCGATCCCTGCAAGATGGCGTTGAAGGATGCCGGTCTTAGCACCTCGCAAGTCGACGATGTCATTCTGGTCGGCGGCCAAACCCGCATGCCCAAGGTGATGGACGCAGTGAAAGACTTCTTCGGCAAGGATCCGCGTCGCGACGTCAACCCGGACGAAGCGGTTGCTGTGGGCGCTGCGATTCAGGGCGGCGTGCTGAAGGGCGAAGTGAAAGACGTGCTGCTGCTCGACGTGACCCCGTTGTCGCTGGGCATCGAAACCCTGGGCGGCGTGATGACCAAGCTGATCCCCAAGAACACCACCATCCCGACCAAGGCATCACAAGTGTTCTCCACGGCCGATGACAACCAGAATGCAGTAACGGTTCATGTGCTGCAGGGCGAGCGCGAAGTTGCATCGGGCAACAAGAGCCTGGGCCAGTTCAACCTGTCCGATATACCGCCTGCGCCGCGTGGCATGCCGCAAATCGAAGTCACTTTCGACATCGACGCCAACGGCATCCTGCATGTGTCTGCCAAGGACAAGGCCACCGGCAAGGAAAACACCATCCGCATCCAGGCCAGTTCGGGACTGAGCGAAGCAGAAATTCAGCGCATGGTGCTGGATGCCGAAGCCAACGCGGCTGAAGACCACAAGGCGGTTGAACTGGCAACTGCGCGCAATGCCGCAGATGGGATGATTCACTCGGTGAAGAAATCGCTGTCCGAATTCGGTGACAAGGTGTCGACCGAAGAAAAGGACGCCATCGAAGTCGCGCTCAAGGAAACGGAAGAAGCCGTGCGCGAGGGCGACAAAGACACGATTGAAGCCAAGACCAGTACACTTGCCACTGCCAGCCACAAACTGGCCGAGCAGATGTACAAGGAAGAGCAAGGCAAGGCACAGCCAGGTGAAACTGCTGGTGCAAATGCCGGCGCTGCCGATGACAATGTGGTTGATGCCGAGTTTGAAGAGATAAAGGACAAGTAAAAGGAATCAGGAACCGGACAACAGGGAATGTCGCGTGCTGCGCGACATTCCCTGTTTGTCCGTCCCTCACTCCCGCCCCTAGCTTATGAGTAAACGTGACTACTACGAAGTCCTCGGCGTTGCCAAAAACGCCTCGGACGAAGACATTAAAAAGGCCTACCGCAAGCTGGCCATGAAGCACCATCCTGACCGCAATCCGGATGACAAGAGCGCGGAAGACAAATTCAAGGAAGCCAAGCTGGCCTACGAAATCCTGTCTGACTCGGACAAACGCGCAGCGTTTGACCAGTTCGGCCATGCCGGGATCGATCAACAGGCCGGAATGGGCGGTGGGGCAGGCTTTTCCGATTCATTTTCAGACATATTCGGCGACATATTCGGCGGGGGCGGCGGCAATCGCCGCGACCGCGTTTATCGTGGCGCCGATCTGCGCTACAACCTGGAAATTGGTCTGGAAGAAGCCGCACGCGGCACTGAAACCAAAATCCGCATTCCCTCGCTCGAAGAATGCGGCACCTGCCACGGCAGCGGCGCCAAGCCCGGCACCCAGCCCACCGCCTGTACAACCTGCGGTGGACACGGCCAGGTTCGTATCCAGCAGGGCTTCTTCTCGGTGCAACAGACGTGTCCACGCTGTAGCGGAACCGGCAAGATGGTGTCGGACCCCTGTTCGACCTGCCATGGCGAAGGCCGGGTCAAAAAGCACAAGACCCTGTCAGTCAAGATCCCTGCCGGCGTTGACAGCGGCGACCGCATTCGCCTGGGCGGCGAAGGTGAAGCCGGTGTCAATGGCGGTCCTGCAGGCGATCTCTATGTGGTGATTCACCTCAAGGAACACCCTGTCTTCAAACGCGAGGGCGACGACCTGCATTGTGAAATGCCGATCAGCTTCGCCACCGCCGCGCTGGGAGGCGACCTTGAAATTCCCACCCTGGATGGCCACGCCAAAATCAAGA
>JADMKH010000136.1 GCA_018780025.1 Thiobacillus sp. | reverse complement strand
CGCACATTGCGTACGCAAGCTGGACAGCCGCTTTGGTGGCCGGATCACTTTGGCAAGCTGGCTGCAGATTGTGCAGCCCTGGCATTGGATTGTCCGGACGAGAATCTATTGCAGCGAGAAGTATGCCAAGTCGCAGAAGCAGGGGAAGGAATCGCTAAAATCATTCTTACGCGTGGCATCGGTGCACGTGGCTATCCCCATGCTCCTGGTCAGGCAAGTACACGTATCGTTTTGTCGGCGCCACTTCCAGTACATGCCTGTCCCGATGCGCCTGTCGACATTACGGCGCGCTGGTGCGCGATCAAGCTGGCACGGCAACCCCGGCTGGCGGGGATCAAGCATTTGAACCGGCTGGAAAATGTGCTGGCACGGGCGGAATGGGATGACCCGGCAATTTTTGAGGGGCTGCTGTGTGACAACAGCGGCACGGTCATTGGCGGCGTAATGAGCAATGTGTTCTGGGTCAAGGCGGGCGAATTGTTTACGCCGGGTTTGCATGAATGTGGTGTGGCCGGCGTGACGCGATCACGCATGTTGCGCGCCGCAGCACACCGCGGGATGCGCATCCATATCGGCCGCTGGCTGCCAGACGCTATACTCGACGCAGATGAAGTGATGATCTGCAACAGTGTGATCGGCGTACGCCGGGTGGCGAAGCTGGATGACGTAACCTGGCCGCCTGCCGGCTGGACAACAACTTTGAATAACGCCTTGTATGAAAACCTTGATTAAGCGTGTGCTTGTGTTGGCCGTCCTGTTTGCGCTGGTAAGCGCAGGTGGATTGATCGGGTATGGCAATCAGGCTTTGCGCTTTGAGCCGCTGCCGAAAATTGTGAATGTGCCGCCGGGGACCCATTTGCGAAGCTTGAGTGGGATACTCGAGCGCGAAGGCGTCATCGGCAACGCGCAGGTATTCTGGTTGATGGGTCGAGTCATGGGCAAGGGCGGCACCCTCAAGGCGGGGGCGTATGCGCTCGACAAGCCGCTTACACCGCTGGAACTGCTGGACAAGATCGAACGGGGCGAAATATTCCAGGCGACGGTTAGGTTCATCGAAGGCTGGAATTGGCGTGAAATCCGGGCGGCCCTGGCCGCACAGCCACTGTTGATCAACGAAAGTGCCGGCATGAGCCATACTGAGTTACTGCGCGCGATGGGTGCGGAAGAAACTCACCCGGAAGGTCTGCTGTTCCCTGACACCTACTTTTTTTCGCCGCATACGTCCGACATCAAGGTACTGCGTCGCGCTTACCGCTTGCAGCATGAGAAGCTGATGGCTGCCTGGGAAAAGCGCGCCCCCGGGCTGCCCTACCGCACGCCCTATGAAGCGCTCGTCATGGCGTCGATCGTGGAGAAGGAAACCGGCGCGGCGTTCGAGCGTCCGCAGATCGCGGGCGTTTTTCTCAACCGGCTCAAACTGGGGATGCGCCTGCAAACCGACCCCACCGTGATCTACGGGCTGGGCGAGCGATTCGATGGCAATCTGCGCAAGATCGATCTGCAAACCGACACACCGTACAACACCTACACCCGCGCCGGGCTGCCCCCCACTCCGATTGCGATGCCGAGCGAGGCGGCCATTCAGGCGGCGCTCAACCCGGCTAAAACTGAAGCACTTTATTTTGTTTCGCGCGGCGACGGCACCCATGTGTTTTCCAGCAATCTGGACGCGCATAATCTGGCAGTGAATCGCTTCCAGCGATGACGACACCCGGTAAGTTCATCACGCTCGATGGCGTCGACGGCGCAGGAAAGAGTACGCATCTGGGTTTTGTGGCCGACTGGCTGCGTGAGCAGGGCAGGGAAGTGATCGTCACCCGCGAACCGGGCGGCACCCCGCTCGGCGAGAATCTGCGAGAACTGTTATTGCATCGTGACATGGATGCCGATACGGAATTGCTGTTGATGTTTGCGGCACGGCAGGAGCATCTTGCACGCTTGATCTGGCCTGCGCTGGCGCGTGGCGCGTGGGTGGTGTCGGATCGCTTTACCGATGCGAGCTATGCCTATCAATGCGGTGGCCGCGGCATTTCAGTCGAGCGTATTGCCGCGCTGGAAGCCTGGGTGCAACGCGGCTTTCAACCTGATCTGACCCTGTTGTTTGATGTGCCTTCCGAGGTGGCAGAAGCACGCCGCTCGGCCGCACGCGTGGCGGACCGCTTCGAGCGCGAGGCGGACAGTTTTTTCAACCGGGTCCGCACGGCCTACCTTGCCCGCGCACAGGCCGACCCGAAGCGTATCCAGGTGCTGGATGCGCGACAGACGATCGACGTGTTGCAGGCTGAAATTGGCAAACTGTTGCAGGGATTGCAATGAGCGCACCCTATCCCTGGCTTGAAACGGCATGGCAGCGTTTGCTGTCGACCCGGACACGCCCGGTGCAGGCGTTGTTGCTGACGGGGCCACGCGGCGTCGGCAAGGGCGCGCTGGCACAGGCCTGGGCTCACGCACTGCTGTGCGAAGCGCCATTGATCGATGGCGCAGCCTGCGGGCGTTGTCCGGCCTGTCACTGGTTGCAAACCGGTGCGCATCCGGATTTTCGGCTGCTCACCTTGCAGGAAAAAACCAGCAAGGAGGGCGAAACCAAAATGGCTGCGGCCATCGAGGTGGACCAGGCGCGCGAGGTGGTCGATTTCGTCCGGCTGTCCACGTATCGGGCGGGCTTTCGCGTCGTTTTGGTCAATCCAGCCAATAGTCTTAACCTGGCGGCGGCCAATTCCCTGTTAAAGGTACTGGAGGAACCGCCGTTAAATACAGTGTTCATCCTGGTGTCGGACCAGCCGCGGCAGTTGTTGCCGACCATTCGAAGCCGTTGCACCCGGCTCGATATTGGTTTGCCATCCGCCGAGCGTGCGGTCCAATGGTTAACCGGGCAACAGGTTGAGGATGCACAGACCCTGTTGGGTTTGGCCGGTGGGTCGCCGCTGGATGCGCTGAACTGGATTGAAGGAACCGATCTGGATGTGCGGCAAGATATTCTGGACGGCCTGGCGCGTCCGCAACAACTGGATCCGGTGGCGCTGGCTGAACGCTGGAAGGCGGTCAAGCTACAAACCTGGCATACCGTAGCGTATAAATGGTTGGGGGATTTGCTGGCGGTCAGGTTGCAAAGCCGGGTGCAGTTCAACCTGGATTTTGATGAAGTACTCACGAAACTGGGTGAGCAGGTGGACTTGGCAAAATTGCTGGAACTGTCCAGAACGCATGCCGCAGCAGGCCGAACGCTGATGCATCCGCTGAATCGGACTTTGCAGCAGGAAGCCTGGCTGATCCAGTATCGACATTTATTTGATTGATGAGACTAAACCATGAGCACACCACCCAATGACACTATCGGCCTGGTCAGGCCAGGTGTGCTTTCCTTGTCCATCAAGGAAAAGTCGGCACTTTTTGCTGCCTATATGCCTTTTATCAAAGGCGGGGGACTGTTCATTCCCACCAATAAAAGCTACAAGATGGGCGAAGAAGTCTTCATGCTGCTGACCCTGATGGAAGACCCGGCTAAACTGCCGGTATCCGGCAAGGTGATCTGGGTGACTCCCAATGGCGCGCATGGCGGCCGGACGCAGGGTGTGGGCGTGCAGTTCGCGTTCAACGAAAGCGGCAAGGCGGCACAAAACAGGATTGAAGGTTTGCTGGGCGGTTCGTTAAAATCGGTGCGTCCAACCCATACCATGTAGCACCGTTCCGACGCGGTGCCGGGGTTCAATCAGCCAGGGCTGCCACCGCATGTATATCGATTCCCACTGCCACATCAATTTCCCCGACCTGGCCGACAAACTGCCCGAGGTGTTCAATCTCATGGCAAGCAATCAGGTCAGTCACGCGCTGTGCATCAGCGTCGAACTTGAAAAATTCCCCGAAATCCGCGCGCTGGCCGAAGCGCATGACAACGTATACGCCTCGGTCGGCGTGCATCCCGACCACGAAGACTGTACCGAGCCCACGGTAGAAACGCTCGTGGCGCTGGCCGATCACCCCAAGGTCGTGGCGATCGGTGAAACCGGGCTGGATTACTTCCGCCTGACCGGGGACCTCGAGTGGCAGCGCGCGCGTTTCCGCACCCATATCCGCGCCGCGCGGGCGACAGGCAAACCCCTGGTCATCCACACCCGTTCAGCGGCGGAGGATACGCTGCGCATCATGCGCGAGGAGCGCGCGGGCGAGGCGGGCGGGGTGATGCACTGTTTTACCGAGAGCCTGGCGGTAGCCGAAGCGGCGATCGAGCAGGGCTTCCATATTTCCTTCTCGGGCATCGTGACATTCAAGAATGCGACAAGCTTGCGGGACGTCGCCGCGGCAATCCCCTTGGATCGGATGCTCATTGAAACCGATTCGCCCTACCTTGCACCTGTGCCGCATCGCGGCAAGACCAACCAGCCCGGATTCGTGAAGCATGTCGCCGAAGAGATTGCGCGGGTGAGAGGCATCACGGCCGAGGCCGTGGGCGCTGCGACCACGGAGAATTTTTTCCGTTTGTTTTCGGCAGCTGCGCGCTGAACCGTCCGTGGTCGTGATCCGCAGATTCAGCCCTGTATTGGCTGTCTTGCGGTTAGCCACGGTGCCAAGACCCGCCGCCTTCGCGCGGGTGCGCGTCCCGGTCGCGGCTCTTTCGAACGTGCCGGAATGATAGAGGAGGGGACCGTGGAGGCGCTCAAATAATTTTGAGGCTCAAATAATTCTGAGTGTTCACAGTGAACCTAGCGTCCGATGGGGCGGAACGCGACGGAGGTGCCGGACCCCGGGCGGCGCAACCCGGTAGGGTTGCGCCAAGGGCCAGCTTACTGACTGAAGAAGGATTTCACCTTGTCCATGAAAGACTGTGCGCGCGGATTATTGTTGCGTCCCGGGCTCAGCTCCTCAAATTCACGCAGCAGTTCGCGTTGACGTTCGGACAGGTTCACCGGCGTTTCCACCAGCATGTGACACATCAGATCGCCGGGGGCGTGACTGCGCACGCCCTTGATGCCCTTGCCACGGAGCCGGAATACTTTGCCCGACTGGGTTTCGGCCGGGATTTTGATCTTGGCGTGCCCTTCCAGCGTGGGGATTTCGACCTCGCCCCCCAATGCCGCCGTGGCAAAGCTGATCGGCATTTCGGAATGCAGGTCGTCGCCATCGCGTCTGAATACCGGATGTTCCTTGAGGTGGATGACCACATATAGATCGCCCGAGGGCCCGCCGTTGACGCCGGCTTCGCCTTCTCCGCCCAGCCGTATGCGGTCGCCCGTGTCCACTCCGGCGGGAATCTTGACCGACAGCGTCTTGTGCTTCTTGACGCGGCCTTCGCCGTGACAGGTTGTGCAAGGGTCGGACACCATTTTGCCGGTTCCATTGCAACGCGGGCAGGTTTGCTGCACCGAGAAAAATCCCTGCTGGATG
>JADMKH010000129.1 GCA_018780025.1 Thiobacillus sp. | reverse complement strand
GGCAAACGCCCTGGAATCACGCGCTATCCGTAGCCCGTCGCGTCGGGAAAGTCTTCCCGACCTACGGCTACGGCATCCATGCGGTCAACACATAACGGTGAAAGAGCCTTAATTTAAGCGAACACTGTGACAGTCAGATTGATCGCCTCGCGATACCCGCATCGCGCGACGCGCTCATTACTACAGGCACGTCGCAGATCGACGCATAGCGCAATTCACGTGCATGCGCCCAGCACCGTATCGGTTTAACGCCCCCCTGTTCATTGCACTTTCTCCCGCCGCCCGGCCAGCACCCCGGCATAAATTTCCATCAAGCGCCGGTAATTCACCTCCGCCGAAAACTCGGCCTCGTATTGCGCGCGGGCGGTGCGTCCCATCGCCGCCATCCGCTCCGGGTTCGCCAGCGCCCAGGCCATTTTGTCGGCCAGGTCGCGTGGATTGCCCGGTTCGAACAGCAGCCCGGTTTCGCCATCGCGCACCAGTTCAGCCAGCGCACCGATACGGCTGGCGATCACCGGCGTGCCGCAGGCAAACGCCTCCACAATCGTGCGTGGAAAATTCTCGTACCAGATGCTCGGCACCACCAGTGCCGCCGCACGGCTCATTTCCAGACGCACCGCCTCGCCAGACAGGCTGCCCAGACGGGCGACCCCGGCCACGCCGTCCAGCAAGCCGGCTTCCGGGCCGTCGCCCGCCACACGCAGGCACGCATCGGGCAACCGCGCCATCGCTTCTGCCAGCGTAGCCACGCCTTTCTCGACCGACAGGCGCCCGACGAACAGCAAACCCGAACGCGACACCGGTTCCGGCGAATCAAAATTCACAAAATTCGGCTTCACCACCACGCGTTCGGCAGGCAGGCCGCCCTCGATGAATTTGTCCCGGCAAAATTCGTTCAACGCAATATAGCGAGCCACCTTGTTGCGATACGTCCCCAGCCCCCGGTGCAGGGCCAACATCCCCGCCAACACTCCTGACGCAGCGCGCGACCCCCGGTAGCACGCCCGCGCCACCCCGCGCCAGGGAAGATGCCCCATGCAGTCCTCGCACACCTTGCCGTCGCGCAAAAACAGCGCATTCAGGCACATCAAACGAAAATTGTGCAGCGTTTGCACCACCGGCACATCTGCGCGTGCCGCCGCCCAATACAACGAAGGCGAAATCAGCGGGAAAGTATTGTGGGCATGGATCACATCAGGTTGAAAACGGCAGATCAGTTCCGCCAGATCGTGCGGCGTGCTGGGCGACCACAGCGTGTGCCGCGCCAGCGCCAGGGACGGCATACTGCCTACATCATCATTGCTACGGAACCAGGTTTCCACGGCATGGCCGTGCGAGCGCAGCAGCGCGATTTCAGCCTCGACTACCGAATCTTCGCCACCGCGATGCTGATAGGTATTGTGGACAAAAAGGATTCTTATTAATGAAAAACTCATAGGTATATTGCCTAGGGAGTATCTCGCCCTCGCGTATAGGCAATACCTATCCCTCCGCCGGGATACCAGTGTTTTTCCGGCTGCTCCTGAAAGAACAGGAAATCACGATTAGTCCGTTCGGCAAAATTAATAAGTTTGTCTGAAAAATGGGAGTTATCTCCTATGATGACAGCCCGTGGCGAGAGCTTCGTTGCCACAGTTTCATACTCGCGCATTTCATAGTCTGTCGAGTGATCGCTGTCGTTGATAAACAAATCAATCTTTCCTTCCAGCCCTTTCAGGGACGCGATAGAGTCACCATAGAGCACTTTGCCAAATTGGTTATACGGTGCCTGCAACAGATATCCCGCTTTTGGGTTAATGTCAGTACCGTAAAAATAACCCGGATGCCCCTCTTCACTATTTTTTATCAACGCAGCGGCGAGAAGGCAGGAGCCGAGTCCCTTATCAACCCCCGTTTCGACAACTACGGTAGGCTTAATGGCGCGCACAATGGCGTACCAGCCGATTCGTCTGGCGTAGCGTGGTTCATCATCGGCCAAATAGCTTCGCGCACTGGCACGTGTAAGCCGAACGATATGTTCCCTCAGCTTTTTATCCTCAAGCACCTCACGTAAATACCCTGCCATCACTTCGGGCGTTTCATCGCACACCTCGCTCAGAAAGCGCGCCAGATAGCGCCGATTCAAATCAGTCAGGTGATATGTGAAATTCGTATGTTCGCGTGATGCAAAAAGCCACTGAACTATACTTGCCAAGTGCCGCCAGTAATAAGACAACGCTGTACGTAAACGCATGGGTATTACCAACCAACGCAAAGCTTGTTCTCTCATATTCATTAGCTTCTCCTTGCGAATCTCACTTCACCATCATTCATTTAATTACACGCTCAATGCCGTCCGCAAACCGGCGCGCCATGTTTTCCACCGTGTATTCCTGCGTACTGGCAACACACCCGGCGCGCAGGGCATCCAAGGCTTGTGCATCACGCAGCAGATTCACGCTGGCCCAGACATACGCATTCAGATCATCCGCCGCCATCACGCCATTGACGCCATTTTCGAGATAAGCGATTTCAGGACTATGAATCCCGCAGTCGGTGGTCAGCATGGGCACACCGCACACAAACGCGTCCAGAATGCCCAGCCCCACCAGCCCCGGATTCAGCATCACCTGCGCCACCGAAACATAAGCCAACTTCTCCCTGCCGAAACGCGCACCCACCCAGCGCGCCCATGGGTGGGCGGCGCACCAGGCCTGCACCTTGTCGCGTTCCGGTCCCTCGCCCACGATCAGCACATTGAAATCGGGCACCTCGCGGCGAATCGCCTCGGCTGCCGCAAACAGAAAATCCAGCCGCTTGTCGGCGTAGAGCGATCCCACGAACACACCCACCGGACCGGCCCCAAAACCCAGCGATTCGCGCAAGGCCTGTGTTTCTTCCGGCGTGACCGATTGCCGCTGCCGGCGCATTTCGGAGGTATCCACTGCATTGTTCAGCACCGTGATTCGGCTGCCGGGAAACCCTGCCGCCGTCACCAGGTCGGCGCTCATCTGCGTGTAGGCAAACCACCAGTCCACCCGGTTCGTCGTCCAACGCTTGAAGCGCTCTTTGAAGCCATGCGGGTTATCGCTTTGCAGGTTGGCGCCATGCCCCCAGAAAGCCAGTTTGAAACGCCGCGGCGCCAGCAACAGCAGATGATTCTGGATCAGCTTGTTTTCCTGGGTGACGATCACCAGGCTCGCCTCCCCAAGATGGCGCTGCACCGGCTGCCAGCACAGTCGTCCGCCTGCCAGATAGTGCGTCGGGATTGGCTTGGCCCATGACAGCTCGCCAGCATCCTGTTTTTTCTCTTCCGCTGGCGTGCCCTGTCCAACCAGCAGTTCCAGCCGGATGTTTCGCTCGGCAAGCGACTCACGCAGCGCCTCAAAAAGCGGCACGCGGTAATGGGTAAGGCGGCGCTGGACGATGCAGACCGATTGCGGCGCCTGGCTGGCTGAATTATTCAAGGCTCTTTCACCGTTATGTGTTGACCGCATGGATGCCGTAGGTCGGGAAGACTTTCCCGACGCAACGGGCAGGGGGTGCGGGGATGTCGGGAAAGTCCGGCTGGATACCGTCCCTGCGGGACATATCTTCCCGACCTACGGATAGCGCGTGATTCCAGTGCGTTTGCCAAGGAACAACACATAACGGTGAAAGAGCCTTATTCAAACCCAATGTCCTAGCGCATGCCCACCAGCCACACGCCCACCAGAATGAAGCCCGCGCCCAGCAGCCGGGTCAGGTGCGGCGTTTCGCCCAGCAGAATGAATCCCAGCGCCATCGTCAGCACAAAGCCCACCGCCACAAACGGATACGCCTGGCTCACGTCCATCATCGACAGCACGCGCAACCAGATCAGCGCCCCCAGCCCGTAACACGCCAGGCCCAGCAGCACCTTGGGCGCGGTGAGCATGGCCATGTACGATCCCAGCACGCCGGTTGATGCCGAGGTCGAAGCGCCGGATACCCCCGCCTTCATCGCAATCTGGGCAATGGCCGAAAGCCCCACGCTCAGCAGGATCAGGATCAGGCTTTTCAGCGACATGGTGCGTACCCCGCAGGGTTCACGGCAGCATCATTCATATTGTTTTCTCCCCAAGCACAGTAAATCCCTACAACAACGCTGCCAGGATCACCCCCACGGTGGCCACCAGCACATAACGGCTCATGCGGTCGCGCACGGCAAACACCAGCGGGTCGTCGGTCATTTCGCCCCGCGCCGACTTCAGCCAGATCCGGCTCACCCACAGCATCAGCAGCGGACATACGCCCCACAAGAGTTGCACGTGCGGATAGCGGTCGAGGATTTCGGGGCTATTGAGATACAGCGCCATTACCAGCACGGCGAGATAGCCGGACGCCACCCCCATCAACTGCACGGTCAACAAATCCGCGACCTGGTAGCCGCGCCCCTTGGCGCCCTCGCGATCCAGCGTGCGCATCGCATGCAGTTCAGCATAACGCTTGGCCAGCGCCAGGCTGAAAAAAATGAACATGGAGAAGGCCAGTATCCAGAACGACGGCACCACCGCGATGGCCGCCGCACCGCCCAGCACACGCAATGTATAAAGCCCGGCCAGCGTAACGACATCGATCAGGGCATAACGCTTGAGGAAAAAGGTGTAGGCCGTGGTGGATACCCAATAAATGCCCAGCACGGCGGCAAACTGCCAGGGCATCCACAGCGTCAATGCAAAGGCCGACGCCAGCAGCAAGGGTGCCAGCAGCAAACCGGACAAGGCCGGCAGACTGCCCGAGGCAAACGGCCGCTTGCGTTTGCGCGGATGTGCGCGGTCGGCCTCCAGATCGGCCAGATCGTTCAGCAAATACACGCTGGACGCGCACAGGCTGAACGCGGCAAAGGCCAGCAGCGCCATGCCCAGCATGGCAGGACTGGCCGAGGTGGCAATCGGCAGCAGCGGCAGAAAAACCAGCAGATTCTTCAGCCACTGATGCGGGCGAATGGCCTTGAGCCAGGGCTTGAGGCTTGCCGGCGCGGAGGCAAACTCGGCTTCCACGGGTTTGCTCGCGGTCACCCGCGCGGCAACCGCCGCAGGCGCATTCACCAGAATCGCCGCCTGCGCCGATGCCCAGATCGGCTCATCCACCCGGTCATTTCCGGCATACACAAAACCTTCCGGACAACGCTCGCGAATCGCGTGCAATTTTTTGCTGCCGGACAGGTTGCGGCTGTGATCGCTCGCCAGCACGCCTTCGAAAATGCCCAGGTGCCCGGCCACCGCCTCGGCGTAGCGGCTGTTCGACGCCGTTGCCAGATACAGCGGCCGCCCGGCTTCGCGCTGCACTGCCAGGTAATCCAGCAAACCCGGGTGATAAGGCAGCACTGCCGGATCCAGGGCAATCCGCTCGGCAATCCTGTGCTTGAGATAGGCCTTGCCGCGCA
>JADMKH010000175.1 GCA_018780025.1 Thiobacillus sp. | reverse complement strand
CTACGGCACCAACAACGAATACGGCTTCGACTACCTGCGCGACAACATGGTCTACGAGATGGGCCAGAAGGTGCAGCGTCCGCTGGCCTACGGCATCATCGACGAGGTCGATTCGATCCTGATCGACGAGGCGCGCACCCCACTCATCATTTCGGGGCAGTCGGAAGAAAATACCGCGCTGTACCAGCAAGTGAATCAGATTCCATCGAAACTGACCCGGCAAAAGGACGAGGAGTCCGAGGGCGATTACTCGGTCGACGAGAAGTCGCGCCAGGTGCTGCTGTCCGAGACGGGCCACGAAAAGATCGAAGCCATCCTCACCGAAATGGAACTGCTGCCCGAGGGCGGCAGTTTGTACGACGCGGCCAACATCATGCTGATGCACCATGTGTACGCAGCCTTGCGCGCGCATGCGTTGTTCTTCAAGGATCAGCATTACGTGGTGCAGAACGACGAAGTCGTCATCGTCGATGAATTCACCGGCCGCCTGATGAGCGGCCGCCGCTGGTCGGAAGGCCTGCACCAGGCAGTGGAAGCCAAGGAAGGGGTGTCGATCCAGAAGGAAAACCAGACCCTCGCCTCGATCACCTTCCAGAACTATTTCCGCATGTATCAGAAGCTGTCGGGCATGACCGGCACGGCGGACACCGAAGCTTTCGAATTCCAGAGCATCTACGGGCTGGAAACCGTGGTCATCCCGACGCACCGTCCGATGATCCGCAAGGACGCGCACGACCAGGTCTACCGCACCGGGGGCGAGCGCGACCAGGCGGTGATCGACGACATCCGCGAGCGCCATGCCAGCGGCCAGCCGGTGCTGGTCGGCACCACCTCGATCGAGGCCAACGAAAAACTCTCCGCCGAACTGACAAAAGCCGGGCTGCCGCACAATGTGCTGAACGCCAAGCAGCACGAGCGCGAAGCCGAGGTGATTGCACAGGCGGGCATGTCCGGCGGCATCACCATTGCCACCAACATGGCGGGCCGTGGCACCGACATCGTGCTGGGCGGCAGCATCCAGAAAGAGTTGGACGCTATCAGCCAGGACGAGGCGCTGTCCGACAGCGAGAAGGTCAGCCGCCGCGACGCCCTCAAGGCCGAATGGCAACCGCGTCACGATGATGTGCTGGCCGCGGGCGGCCTGCACATCATCGGCACCGAGCGCCACGAATCGCGCCGCGTCGACAACCAGCTGCGCGGCCGTTCCGGCCGTCAGGGCGACCCCGGCTCCAGCCGCTTTTTCCTGTCGCTGGAAGACCCGCTGCTGCGCATTTTTGCGTCCGACCGCGTCGCCGCCATCATGGATCGCCTGAAAATGCCCGAGGGCGAGGCGATCGAACATCCGTGGGTCACCCGCGCGATCGAGAACGCGCAGCGCAAGGTGGAACAGCGCAACTTCGACATCCGCAAGCAGCTGCTCGAATACGACGACGTGTCGAACGACCAGCGCAAGGTGATCTACGAGCAGCGCAACGAACTGCTGGCGAGCGCAGACATCGGCGACACCATCCGCGCCATGCGCAACGACGTGCTGAGCGATGCCATCGACCAGCACATCGTGCCGGGCAGCATGGACGAGCAGTGGGATGTGGCGGGCCTGGAAAAAGCCTTGGCCGCACAGTTCGCACTCGACCTGCCGTTGCAGCAGTGGCTGGATGAGGACAAGGCGCTGAACGAAGACGGCCTGCGCAAGAAGATCATGAGCGCCGCCGACGCCGCGCACGCGGAGAAGGAAGCGCTGGTCGGGGCAGAAGGCCTGCGCCAGTTCGAGCGCTCGGTCATGCTGCAAAGCATGGACACGCATTGGCGCGAGCATCTGTCGGCGCTGGATCATTTGCGTCAGGGCATCCACCTGCGCGGCTATGCGCAGAAACAGCCCAAGCAGGAATACAAGCGCGAAGCGTTTGAACTGTTCTCCGGCATGCTCACCGGGATCAAGGCCGAAGTCACCCAGATCACCAGCACCGTGCAGGTGCGGGTGCCCGAAGATGTACAGGCAGTTGAGTTGCACGAAGGGCTGTCCAACGTGCAATATCAGCATGAAGGCTACGACGAGGCGCAGGACTTTGCCAAGGCCGCCGCTGGAGAGACGTATCCCAAGGTTGGTCGTAATGACCCGTGTCCGTGCGGCTCGGGTAAAAAATACAAGCAGTGTCACGGCAGGTTGAGCTAAGGATCCGTTATGCCTTACTACGTATTTCGCCTGGGAATGTTCAAGGTGCTGGAAAAGCAGGGCGAATGGGCCTCGTTCAAGGAAGCCAAGGCACACACCAATGAACTGCGTAAGACCCTCGATCCCAAAACCAGCGACAAATACAAAATGATGTTTGCCGAGAATGAAATCGCCGCGCAGGAGATTTTGTCAGCCGAGCGCGAACTCGATCAACGCCTGACGGGTGACGATTGGTAACACGGGCTTGTCCGATATGCGCTTCGAAGGGTAGCTGATGGCTGAATACAACGAAGACGCCTACAAACTGGCCCGCAGGGCCTATATCGAACACAGCTGTCCTTTTGAGCGGGCCTTGCTGTCGCGTTGCGTCGGGTGCGAGCGGTCACGCAAGCTCAACCTCGCCGAGCGGGAAGCCATAGCCTGTAGCGACCCGGCAGCCCGTGAAGATTGCATGCGCTTTTATCAGGCGCTGCACGAAAACGCGCAGTTCGCACTGAAAATCACCCCCGATTCCCCGTGGCCGTTTGGCAAGGAAATCCGCGCGCAGTGTGGCGGCGTGCGCGGACTGGCGGTTTCACTGGGCGCCGCCGGCGACGAAACCACCGATATTGCGGCTGCCGTGCTGCAAGCCAAGGCTCGCTTTGGCAGTTGCAGTGAATTTCCCTATTCTGAAATCATGCGCGCCGTGGTGCATTACGAGCCACGCAAGCGCCGTTTTTAAGCCCATCCGGCTGGTTGGGGGAACTCCGAGCATCCGGCGCGGGTCACTAGGATGCCCCTGATTTTTTGATTACACTGACCCGGTGCGTTCCAAAATAAACCGATTCCTGCTGATAACGATGCTGCTGGTCCTGCCGGTGCAGGCCTTTGCCTCTGCTGCGATGCTGGGCTGCGCGTTTTCGCATCCGGGACAAACCTCACACCCGGTGATGGACAAACAGGTCATGCTGGACGAAGCGGTGGCAACGTGTCACGAGCCGGCGCAGAGCGAAAAATCCCCCGCTTCGCAAAATTGCACACATTGCACAGCATGTTATCTGACATCATTCATGATGGTTCCGGCGATGGGTGGCGTGTCCATTCTTGCCTTCACACCGAGCTTCATTCCCCATGCGGAAGTCGCTTTCATCGGTTTTATTCCCGATAGCCCCGAGCGTCCGCCTCGACTCGCCTTCGCTTGAATCCCGCGCGGCATAGCGCGGTTTCCCGATTCTGATTGCGGCCGCGTGCCGCTTAATTTGCGAGGTTCACCATGTTGAAGAGTCTGTATTGTCCCGTGGCGTCATCTGCATGCGCACGATTATTGCGATGGGCTACGCCGTTGGCGTGCGCGTGGCTGTTGGCCGCGCCCATGGCCCAGGCCACCGAGACCTTGGCAATGCCAATGGAGTCGGTCATGGCGCCTGCCACTCCTTTTGGCACCTATCAAAACTGGCGCGACGAACCGCTGCAGGACTGGACGGAATCCAACCGTCGCGTCGGCGAAATTGGCGGCTGGCGCACCTACCTGCGCGCGGCGCAGCCGGACGCGGGTGGCGCGGACTCAAGCAGTCAGAGCAGCCATCACCAGCATGGACAATGAGGTCGCCAAGATGAAAACCATTCCATTTACCCCCCGCACGCTTGTGCTGGCTGGGGTGTCGGCAGCGCTGCTGGGCGGTTGCGCCAGTTTTTCAAAAGACGGCGGGTTTGATGCGGTTCAGTCCGCTACCCAGTCGCGTATCCAGAAAGAGGTGGTGTGGTCGCGCGACGATGCCGCGCGTGCGCAAACGCAAGCCCGCGTCGACGCCATGCTGGAACAACCGCTGACTGACGAAGCGGCGGTGCAGATTGCATTGCTCAATAATCCGGGCTTGCAGGCCGCATTCAATACATTGGGCATTGCCGAAGCCGATTGGGTGTCGGCCCAGCGTTTGCCCAACCCGGGTTTTTCCATCGGCCGACTTACGCGTGGCGACGAGGTGGAATGGGAGCGCAGCCTGCATCTCAATCTGGCGCGTCTGTTGACAATGCCGATGCGCGTCGAGATCGAGCAGCGGCTGTTCGAGCAGACGCGCAATGAACTGATATTGAGCGTGCTGCGCCTGGCGGCGGATACCCGCAAGGCCTGGATCATCGCCGTCACCGCCAACCAGACGGCGCAATACCAGCAGCAGGCGATGGAAGCGGCCGAAGCGGGCGCCGATCTCGCGCGCCGCATGGCGCAGGTGGGCAACTGGAGCAAATTGAAACAGGCGCGCGAACATGCGTTTTATGCGGATGCCGCGTTGGCGGTGGCGCGCGCCGAGGGAGCCAGACTGCAGGCGCGCGAGCGGCTGGTCCGGCTGCTGGGCTTGAACAGTGCGGACACGCTGAAATTGCCCGACCGCCTGCCGGAGCTGCCCAAGTCATTGCCCGCGCTTGCCAATGTGGAACAGCAGGCAATGGACTCACGGCTGGACTTGCAGATGACCAAGCTGCAAACCGAAGCGCTGGCAAAAAACCTGGGCCTCACGCGCAGCACGCGGCTGATCAATGTGCTGGAGCTGGGGATTATCAACAACGGTTCGAACAACGAACCGCAGCAGCGCGGCTATGAAATCAGTTTCGAATTGCCCTTGTTTGATTGGGGCCAGAGCCGGGTGGTGGCCGCCGAATCGCGTTACCGGCAGGCGCTGGAACGCGCCCGCGAAATCGCGGTCAACGCGCGCTCGGAAGTGCGCGAGGCCTACGCCATGCAGCAGGGCCAGTACGCCATTGCAAAACATCTGCGCGACGAAGTGGTGCCGCTGAAAAAGCGCATCTCGGACGAAAACCAGCTGCGCTACAACGGCATGCTGATCGGCGTGTTCGAACTGCTGGCCGATGCCCGTTCGCAGATTGCGTCGGTCAACGCCGCCATCGAGGCGCAGCGCGATTACTGGCTGGCCGAATCCGATCTGCAAATGGCCCTGGTCGGAACCCCCGGCGCAATGGCTGCCCCCTCAGCTTCCTCCGCCTCTGCCGAAGCAGCGGGCGGACATTGAAAGGATTTTTCATGACTTCAAGACGCGATTTTTTCAAGTTGACCGGTGCAGTGGCCGCCGCCGCCGTGACGCCGGCTGCGCTGGCGGGTCTGCCCGAGATCGTCAGCATGGGCACGCCCGATACCCAGCCGCCGCTGATTCCGCCGAACGGCCGCCCCTACAACCCGGTGGTCACGCTCAACGGCTGGACGCTGCCGTGGCGGATGAAGGACGGAGTGAAGGAGTTTCACCTCG
>JADMKH010000125.1 GCA_018780025.1 Thiobacillus sp. | reverse complement strand
TCGATCTTGACGCCGTTGTTGAGGAAGGACAGTTCGCGAATGCGTTTCGCCAAAATGTCGAAGTGGTATTCGACCTTGCCGAAGATTTCCTCGTCGGCAAGGAAATGCACCTCGGTCCCGCGCGTCGGGGAGTCGCCCACGACCTGCATCGGCGAGACCTCGACGCCGTTCTGGATTTCGACCGGGCGATCGAGCACTTTGCCCTGATGGAAGGTCATCGCGTATTTTGTGCCGTCGCGCCGCACGATCAGCTTGAGCCACTTCGACAGGCCGTTGACACACGATACGCCGACGCCGTGAAGGCCGCCGGACACCTTGTAGCTGTTCTGGTTGAACTTGCCGCCGGCATGCAGCACGGTCATGACGATTTCTGCGGCGCTACGCTTGGGTTCGTGCTTATCGTCGAATTTGACGCCCACTGGAATGCCGCGCCCGTTGTCTGAAACCGAGATCGAGTTATCGGGATGAATGATGACCTTGATGTCGTCGCACCAGCCGGCCAGTGCTTCGTCAATCGCGTTATCGAGCACTTCAAACACCATGTGGTGCAGGCCGGACCCGTCCGAGGTATCGCCGATGTACATGCCGGGCCGTTTGCGTACCGCTTCCAGGCCTTCCAGCTGCTGGATGCTGTCTTCATCGTATCCGCCATTGGTGTTACCGGGTTGCGCGTTGTCGGGCTTGTCGCTCATGGTGTTTAACTCCCGCACGGGGAATTCCTGTCGGTTATTGCAGTGTGAAACGAAGTCTGGTTTTGTCTGGGTACGCTGATCTTAAATTCGCATTGGCATCACGACATATTTGAAGCCCGATTCGCCTTCGCTGGTCAGCAACATGCTGCTGTTCGCGTCGGCCAGCGACAGGATGATTTCTTCGCTGCCCACCGCGCCCAGGCCATCGAGCAGATAGGTTACGTTGAAACCCACGTCCAGCGGTTCGCCGTTGTAGCTGACCTCGATTTCGTCCGCAGCTTCTTCCTGCTCGTTGTTGTTGCAGACGATGCCGAGGGTGTTCTCGCTCATCACCAGGCGCACGCCGCGGAATTTCTCGTTCGACAGAATCGCCGCGCGCTGCAATGCCTGCATCACATTCTGGCGATTAGCCTTGAGGTGACGCGGCTGGTTCACCGGTATCACACGCTGGTAGTCGGGGAATTTACCGTCCACCACCTTGGTCACCAGTTCGGTTCCCGGCAGCGTGATGGTGACCTGATTGGCGCCGATGCGCAGCTCGACCGGATCGTCCACGTCACCAAGAAGCTTGGACAACTCGACCACGGTCTTGCGCGGGATGATGACTTCGCGCGCTTCCGCCTCGGTTTCCAGTTGCGCTTCGGCGTAGCTCAGACGGTGGCCATCGGTGGCGACCACGCGCAGTTGCTTGCCCTCCAGCACCAGCAACATGCCATTGAGGTAATAGCGGATGTCCTGGCTGGCCATGGCGAATTGCACCAGTTGCAACAAACGCTTCAGCGTTTTTTGCGGCAGGCTGATGACTGCACCCAGCCCGGCGCCGGTTTCAACGCGCGGAAAGTCCGCAGCCGGCAGCGTTTGCAGGGTGAAGCGCGATTTGCCTGCGCTCACCACCACCTGGCTGTCCTTGGAATCCAGTTTGACCCTGGCGGTATCGGGCAACGCCCGCACGATGTCGAACAGCTTGCGGGCCGCAATGGTGATGGCGAAATCCTCGCCGGCTTCCACCTCTTGTTGGGTGCTGATCTGCAATTCGAGATCGGTTGCCAGCAAGGTGAGCTTGCCGCCTTTTTTCTCCAGCAACAGATTCGACAGGATGGGCAGGGTGTGACGTCTTTCGACTACCCCGACGACAGCCGAAAGGGAACCGAGAAGGGCGTTGCGTTCGCTTTGTACTAATAGCATTTATATATTCCTGAGAATCATAATAAAGGCGACCAAAATCTGTGTGTAAGTTTATTTTTTTAATAAAAACAAAATCTTATAATCGTTTTTAGGGTGTGGGTAAACCCTTGGCAGAGTGGGAGGAGTGGGGATAGATTTCCATCACAATTCTCACAAACCACCTTATCCACATTTCATCCTCAGCCAGTCAGGCTTTGTAATAACACCAGGTAATCCCGTCCGATATCCACTTCGGTTTCGCGTAATTCCGCTACTTTACGACAAGCATGAATGACGGTGGTGTGGTCACGCCCGCCAAACGATTCGCCAATTTCCGGCAGGCTCTGGTTGGTTAGTTCTTTTGACAGGGCCATGGCAATCTGACGTGGACGGGCCAGATTGCGGGTGCGTTTTTTTGAAAACATGTCGGAGACTTTTAATTTGTAAAAGTCGGCGACGGTTTTCTGGATGTTTTCGATCGAAACAATGCGCGAGGTTGAGGCGATCAGGTCACGCAATGCTTCTTTTACCAGCTCCAGCGTGATCGGTTTTTCGTGGAACCGTGAAAAAGCGATCACCCGTTTCAGTGCACCTTCAAGTTCGCGCACGTTGGAGCGCACTTGTTTGGCAATGAAAAACGCCACATTCTCTTCAAGCCTGGTGTTTTCGGATTGAGCCTTGGCCAGCAGAATAGCGACACGCATTTCCAGCTCGGGCGGTTCAACTGCAACCGTCAATCCCCAAGCAAAGCGGGATTTTAGCCTGTCATCCAGCCCCGTGATTTCCTTGGGGAAGGTGTCACAGGTGATGACAATCTGTTTTTTGTTTTCAATCAACGAGTTAAACACGTAGAAAAACTCTTCCTGGGTACGGTCTTTTTTGGCCAGGAACTGGATATCGTCGATCAGCAGCAGATCCAGCGACATATAGCGTCGTTTGAGGTCGTCGAACTGTTTGTTCAGATAGGCTTTCACCACATCGTCAACGTAGTCGTTGGCATGGATGTAGCTGATGCGGGCGTCCGGATTGGCCTGGCGAACGGTGTTGCCGATGGCCTGCAACAGGTGGGTTTTACCCAGACCGACGCCGCCATAGACGAATAAGGGGTTGTAAGCCACGCCCGGATTATTGGCAATTTGCAGCGCGGCGGCACGCGCCAGCTGGTTGGCCCGTCCGGAGACGAAATTATCGAAGTTGAATCCCGGGTTGATGCGCAGACCGATTTGGGTGGGGGCGGCGACGCTTGCTGACCCATTTGACGGGGCGGCAGCCATCCTGGTCGAAGCGGGTGAGCGTGGGGCGGTGCTCTTTTTTCCCAATGCGTAGGTGATGGCAATGGGTCGCGCATAAAATTCCTGCGCCCATCCGTCTATGTTGTCGGCAAACTTTTCCCGTACCCAGTCCATTACAAAATGGTTGGGCGCCAGTATGCGAACGTCGCCGTCAGCGTCGTCAAATACCAGGGGTCTGATCCAGGTGCTGAATTGCTGCTGGGTCAAACTGGCGCGAAAGCGCTCTTGGCAAAGGTCCCAAAAGGAATCCATAGGGGATGGGTGGCGGGCGATAAGCAGCATGGGATTCAAATGCTAATCTTACTCTCCTTCGGGAAGGTTATCCACAGGCACGGCAGATTTCAGCGGCTGGATCAAACCGGGGGATGCGCTTGACAGCGGCCCCGTAAAGCAGGTCTAATATGCGGTTTTTCAACACATTTTTTTGATTGGTTGTCCGGTTTTATGCGGGCGGCCAGAGACAGCCTGAAAGGAACCTCGATGAAACGTACTTACCAACCCTCGACCGTACGCCGTAAACGCACGCATGGTTTTCGCGCCCGCATGAAAACCAAGGCGGGCCGCAACATTATCAATGCACGTCGCGCCAAAGGCCGCGCACGTCTGGCTGTATAAGGAATCAACGCGCGCGCCAGAAATGCGGGGGGATTACGCTTCCGCGATGCACGTATGGTCGAAAAATCCGATTTTGATCGGGTGTTTGCTGAAAACCAGCGCGCCCGAACGGATTTTTTGATGGTGATGGTGCGCCCCAATCCGGTGGGTTTTCCACGGTTGGGGATGATTGTTGCCAAGCGTATTCTTGGGCGTGCGGTGGATCGTAACCGTGTCAAACGATGCGTTCGTGAAAGTTTTCGGCTGGTTTTGCCCGAGTTGCCCGCCTGTGATTTTGTCGTGCGTTTGCTGGTCAAGCCTGTGCCCGGCGATGAAGCACGCGATTTAATGAAGACCTTCAAGCGAGCGGGTCAACGCGCCATGGCAAAATGGCCTTCCGTGGCAGCCGAAGACGTTCCGGCTGCAGTGCCTGAGTCTCCCCCTAACTAACAGCGTCCCGTCCTATGGATAATCAGCGGCTGATCCTTTTTATTGTCTTTTCTTTTTCGCTGCTTTTATTGTGGGAAGGCTGGCAGAGCAAGCATGCACCGCAGCCAGTCACCCCTGCGACGACGGGCGCTCCGGCAGCAAGCACCCCGCCGACACCGGGCCAGATGTTGAATGCGCCGGTTGCGGCGCCTGCGCAAGCCGGGTTTGACAAGGGCGCGCGCGCGGTAGTCGAAACCGATGTGCTGCATGCCACGATTGACGCCAACGGTGGCGATCTGCGTGAATTGAAGCTGCTGAACTATCGCGAGACAGAAGACAAAAACAAGGTGTTCACCTTGCTGGAAGAAACGCGGACGCAACCGTATCTGGCACAAAGCGGCCTGGTGGGCACAGGGCTGCCCACACACCGCAGCGTGTTCCAGTTGAATCCTGGCACGTATCGTCTTTTGGGCGGCGCTGTCCAGCTGGAAGTGCCTTTGGTCTGGAGCGATCCTGCTACCGGCGTGCGCGTTGAAAAGACCTATATTTTCAAGCGTGGCAGTTATCAGGTCGCGGTCAAAACCCGTGTCGTCAACGGCGGCACCCAGCCAATCGATCTGACGCCTTACTATCAATTCACCCGTCACGGCGAAGCGCCGCGGGGCGAATCATTCTTCCTGCATACTTATACTGGCCCGGCGTTTTATACCGACGCCAAGAAATTCCAGAAAGTGACGTTTTCGAACATCAAGGAAGGCAAGACCGAATTCGAGAAGACAGCCGATAACGGCTGGATGGGCCTGGTTCAACACCACTTTGTGTCGGCCTGGCTGCCGGAGGGCAACGTCAAGCGCGAGTACTACACGCGCTCGCTGGGCGACGGCCTCTACTCCGCCGGGGTGATTCTGGCCGAAGGCACGCTTGCGCCGGGCCAGCAAAAAACCTTTACGGTGCCGCTGTATGTCGGACCGCAGACCCAGTCGGTGCTGGAAATGGCCGCGCCCGGGCTGGAGCTTGCGCGCGATTATGGCTGGCTGACGCCGCTGGCCTATCCGATTTTCTGGGCGCTGGAAAAAATCGAGCGGTTGGTCGGCAACTGGGGCTGGGCCATCATCATTTTGACCATACTCCTCAAGCTGGCGCTCTATCCCTTGTCGGCCGCGGGTTACAAGTCGATGGCGAGGATGAAGAAGCTGACGCCGCGACTGCAGCAGCTGAAGGAGTCTTTCGGCGACGACCGCGCCAAGCTGCACCAGGCGATGGCGGAGATGTACAAGACCGAG
>JADMKH010000218.1 GCA_018780025.1 Thiobacillus sp. | reverse complement strand
TTAGATCGCCGGCCTTGCGATGAGCCACTTCCCTTGCGCGTATTCCTCCACTTTCCAGTGGAGCCCGACAAGTTCGGTCAGCGCCTTCTTGACTGCCTGGCGTCGCTTCTTCATCGTCTCGGCTTCGCAGGCGTCCGGCCAAGCATACGCGGCCAGATTGTCGGTTTCGATTTTTCCAGATTTTCCGGGGTCGATCCACCCGCAAAGACGCTGGTGAATGAGTCGCGCCGGGTCCGTTTTGAGCGCGCGGACTTCGTTCATGTCGATTCGTGTGTACCTGCGGTCGCCGATGATCGCCTCCGCGAGCCGTGGGTTCAGTGCGACGAGCAGCTTGCCGGTCGCGGCGTCGCTCGCATAGTCTGACAAGATGCGAAATCCCTGCCGGCGTCCGTTCCGTTCAACGATGACGGAAACAGCCCACAGCCGTTCGATGCTTTCGCGGATCGCTTTGAACCTGCTGCCGCCGTCAGCATCGGCGTAGCCGATTTCTTGCGCAAGCTGCCGATAACTGCCCTGCGCTACCGTCCCTTCTTTCTGCAAGGCATCATCTTTTAAGTGTAGCGATTCGCGTAGGCATTTCCCGGCCTCGCTCTCCGCTTCCGGCGGCAGCATGATTCCACGACCGCTCTCTCCCGATGTTGCTGCCATCGCGACGAGACCTTGAAGCACCCTCAAGTCTTCCGCACCCAGCGGCTCCGGTCCCCAAAAGCGGATTGAGTCGGCGCCGTGGGTGAATTTTACGTCGAGCTTGCTTGTCTTGCGCTCACCCTTTCTCAAGCTGCGAAAAAGCCCCGGCGCCAGGCAGTGCGCCGGGTCGTGGCGTGCATGAGTCAACTTAAAGCACATCTCGACCTCTCCTTTTCTCGTTATTTCCTGCGCCAGCAGCCTGGCGCTGGTACAGACCGACAGAGCTACCGTCGGCGATGAGCGTCAATGCGCCATCCGGCAGGATCTCGAAAATCATCGGCTGGTTGTTGTTGCAGTCCGCCGGGCGCGGCATCTCGTTGTTCTTCGAGATGCCGAACGCCACCAGCTTTGCTTGCTCGATTTCGTCACGAGTGACGCGACCGCCGAGCTTTTCCGCGTCGTCCGGTTGTAGCTTGCTGACGCCCGCCGCCCAGCGGATCGCGCCGGGGAAACCATTGCCGCCCGCGCGGCTTAAGTAGTGCAGCCGCCAGTCCAGGGTCTCTTTCGCGCTCGATTGGTTGGTGTGCGACACAGTGAGCACCGTAATGCCCGCAAATGCTCGCTTGATGTGCCGCGCGAGCTGGCGCTGCTGGTCGTTGTCAATCTCCTTTAGCCCGGCGGTGACGCTGCCTGTCGTGTCGATGACTGCGAATTCGACCTCCGCCTCGCGGCAGCGATTGATGGCTGCAGCGCCCTCGTCTGTCGTAATCCAGCGTCCGGCGCCGATGGGTTCCCAGCGGAAAAGTGGTTCTTCTGCCAGCATCACGATGATGTCGCTGTCTGCCGCGACGTTGATGCGCTGCATGTCGCGCTGCATCGAGTCTTCGTTGCTCGCTTCTCCGCTGATCCACGCGACCGGCGTTTTCATAGTTTTATGCCCGAACCATTCAGCGCCGCGCGACACGCTGTCCGCCATCGAAAGAAGAATCGTTGATTTGCCGTCTCCTGGCGGACCGCTCACGTCGCCGAGCGTTTCGAGAGGAAGCAGCCCTTCTACCAGCCATTTGATCGGCGTGGCCGGCTTCGCGACGAGTGATGCGCTATGAAATACTTTCATGCCGCACCGCCTTTCATCGCCTGACGAGCTGCCGCACGGAATCGCGCCACCGCGCTCGCCAACGCTGCATACGCTTCAATGCTGCCTGCGGTCACGTCCGCTGCCGCGTCCGCCACGGCGTCCGCCAGTGCCGCTGCCGACGCCCAGCCAGCCGGCCCGCCGGGAATACCCGGCCCGCCGCCACGACGGTTGTCCGGCATCAGGTCGTCGGGATTGACGCCAGCCGCGCCGATGATTTCTAGAAAAGAGCACCCGCCGTGACACGTCAGCAACACGCCACCACTTTCCGACAACGCGACCGACAGCGACGGCGAGCGGCCCGGCTTCGGCCCCTCGGGTTGGTGGGCCGGGCAGCACGCCCGGTATGACTGCACGATGCCGGCGCGGCAGGGCGCTTTGCGAACGCCCGCCAGGCGGGGGAGGATGATGTCGATTTTGTCCATCACTTATCCCCCTTCCCGTCGTCGTCGCCGCTTCCGTCGTCGGAAAACAAATCGCCCTGCGCCGCGCGCTTCAACTGCTCGTCAACGATCTGTCCCGCCCGCTGCGGCGTGACGCGGAACGTCTCAGCGATGTCACGCGTGATGTCGCGCCGCTTAAGTCCGCGACGCGGCTGGTCGTCAGCATCAGCCGCCGCAAGGTCGGCGACAGCACCGAGAGACCTGGCGTAGTGCGCCAGGTCTTGTGTGAACCGGCGGTTCGCAGAGCGCCCACGTTTGAAAATTGTGCGGAGTGTGTCGCCGCATTTCGCTTTCAGCAGCGATTCAGCAACGTCTTGCACCAGCTCGTCGATGTCGCCGAAGCTGTCGGCGTGAGCGCGGATCAGATGCTGAATTCCGGATGGGAATGTGCGCATGGTGCGCAGGGTGAGCGCGTTCATGCTGCGCTCCCTTCCGCCGCGCGGCGGGCCTGTTCGGCCTTGCTCGGCCTGCCACGGCGGCGGGCTGCCGGCTCAACCGCAGGCGCCTCGACGGTCGGCTCGCGGTGCGCGGCAAGCCAGTCGAGAACGTCGGCCAGCAGCCAGACCGGCGCTTTTGCGCCGGGGATTTTGCAAGCGGGCGGCAGCGTCCACGGCTTGCGGCACTTGTCAGCTTGAAGCGAGGGAATAGAGCGATTGAGCAGTACGCTCAAGCCGTCATACGAAAATGACGGTGGGAAATTTGTGAAGTTGTCGCCGACGATCTGTCTGGCGACGTTGCTTGATGCGAGCATGAGCAATCCTTTCGATTGCTCAGTGCTGCCATGCTCCTGAGTTGCTGCGGCCGGTCGGCCTGGCTGGATAACCGCCTGTCCGTTTTATCCGGGGCTCTGCGGTCTTTGCCCCGGCGGTTTGATCTGTTTGCGCTCGAATCCCGATGATCTGCGGGGAGCCGCAACGGTTTAGCTACCGTCGCTGTATGCCTTACACATACGATACCCGCTTTCTAAAATAGTTCAAGCGTTTGTGAAAAAAAAGGTGACACCCACTTACAAGCGTATCCCCCACGCAACGCCGTTTGTCACCCTCTTGTCACCCGCCGGGGTGACAACAAAAGAAAACGAGAGAAAGCGAGAGCAAGCGAATGTCGCGTAAATCGTTGTATTTATTGGGTTTGATGGTGCCGCTTGTCGGATTCGAACTGACGACCTACCGCTTACAAGGCGGTTGCTCTACCATCTGAGCTAAAGCGGCGACGGACGACATTATAACGATGCCGCGCGCTGGATTAACAACTTACTTGACTACTTTTAACGATGGTTTGCCCTTAGGCGGAACAGGTGCATCGCCCGGTGAAGAAGGCGCTCCCGGACCATCGGTCGACTCGCCCGTTTCGACTGGCTCAAAATGCAAACCCTGACCGTTTTCACGCGCAAAAATGGCGGCAACGCGATCAACCGGTATGGAAATTTCATGTGAAATTCCCCCGAAGCGTGCAGAAAACTGGATCCAGTCGTTGTCCAGTTTGAGGTTGCGGGTTGCGCCCGCGCTGATATTCATCACGATCTGGCCGTCTTTTACAAAGGCTTGCGGCACCCTCGTATGGCTATCCACCGCAACCAGCAACTGCGGGGTATAGCCCGCATCCGCACACCATTGATACAGTGCACGGATCAGATAGGGTTTGGTTGAGATCTCGGCCAATGCCTTGCCTTTTATTTACGCAGCGCTTTTTCGGTCGGCGTCAGCGCATTGATAAAGGCAGGCCGGCTAAACAGGCGCTCACGATACTTGAGCACAGGAGCCGCCACTTTCGGCAGTTCAATTCCGTAATGCTCAAGGCGCCACAACAGCGGGGCAATCGCCACATCCAGCATGGAGAACTCGTCGTTCATCAGGTATTTTTGCTTGGTGAGGATGGGGGTGAGCTGCGACAGGCTGTCACGGATTTCCACGCGCGCCTTGTCCGACCCTTTGCCGAGGCTGTGTTCCAGCGTGTTCACATGGGTGAACAGGTCATGCTCGAAGTTAAACAGCACCAGCCGGGCGCGCGCGCGCATGACGGGATCTGGCGGCATCAGCTGCGGATGCGGAAAACGCTCATCAATGTATTCATTGATGATGTTGGACTCGGTCAGAATCAGATCGCGCTCGATCAGAACCGGCATCTTGCCGCTGGGGCTGATGCTGGCAACTTCTTCCGGCTTGTTATGCATATCCACATCGATGATTTCGAAATCCATGTCCTTCTCGAACAGGACGATGCGGCAGCGGTGGCTGTATGGGCAGGTGCTGCCAGAATACAAGGTCATCATGGTGGGGGCTCCCTAAGGTGTTACGTGTGTTTGATACTTGTTGCCTGGAAACCCGTGCAATTGAGTTTCCAGGCAACAACAGCCGAGCTTCAATGTTTATCGATCCTACCCGCAGCAGCGCAACCATCGATATTCGTGGTGTGCGTCGGCATCATATTCTTGCAAACTGACGGTGCCGGATCAATAAAAGCCAACAGCCGGACACAGTCCGGCTGTTGGCTAAACCGTATGGCCTGGCCTAGTGAATATCTTTCCAGTACTCTTTCTTCAGGTAGTAGGCCACTACAAAGAAGAATGCCAGGAAAGCCAGAACAATAATGCCGAGCTGCTTGCGCTTGAGCTGAGCAGGTTCGCCCATCCATACTAGATAGTTAACCAGGTCACCGACCATGGCGTCGTATTCGGCAAGCGTCACGCTACCGGGCTTAACCAGTTCAAGTCGCTCGATGACTTCGTGTTCACCCTCTTTTTTGAAGACGGGTGCCATCTCGCCCTGCAGATTCCACAGCACGTGCGGCATGCCGACCTTGTCAAACACGGTGTTGTTCCAGCCGGTAGCGCGCGAATCGTCGCGGTAAAAACTGCGCAGATAGGTGTACAACCAGTCGGCACCGCGTGAACGCGCAATCACGCTAAGGTCGGGCGGCGTGGCGCCGAACCAGGCTTTGCCGTCAACCTTGCTCATGCCGACCTTCATGGTTTCACCAGGCTTGTCCGCTGCAAACAGCAGGTTGTCCTTGATCTGTTCTTCGGTCAAACCAATGTCCTGCAAGCGCGAGTAGCGCATGGATGCAGCACTGTGGCAGTTGAGGCAGTAGTTCACGAACATGTGAGCGCCACGCTGCAGAGAATCCTGATCGGCAACATTGACTGGCGCCTTGTCGAGATGAACGGTGGCGCCGGATGCAAAGGCAACGACGGGGGCTGCAGCCAGCAGCAAAAGAAAGTTCTTCAAGCGTTTCATTTAGCCAGTCACCC
>JADMKH010000064.1 GCA_018780025.1 Thiobacillus sp. | reverse complement strand
CTTTGCCGACAGCCCGCAGCGTGCGTCGGCAAAGTATTGCCGACCTACTCCCTCTTTCGGTTAAATGATGCCGGATCAATATTCATCTCCAACACCATAACAAACCGACCACACTTTCTGTGGATGGCAGACTTTTCGTGGCCACGGGAAGTGGAACGGCGCTCATTTCTTGACGCCGTTCACCGAGTCCTTCAGCGTTGCGTCCGGCTTGAACGCCGTAACCTTGGCGGCCTTGATTTTCAGCGCTTTGCCGGTTTCGGGATTGCGGCCCGTGCGCGCGGCGCGCTTGCGTACTTCAATGGACCCTCGGCTATGCCTGGGGTCATTTGATTTTTTGAGCGTTCTGGAAGCGAATGTTTTTTGAACTTGTCTTGCTGCGGAACCATGAAGCTGCGCATACGGCTCTCCGGTTTTCCGGGCAAGCGACATGGGTTCTGTAAAGAAACATACATACAAAAAGTGCATTATCCCGGACGTCATTGGTTAGACCGAATCGGGAGCCACATTGGTCGTTCAATGCCAGCCATGAAGGCATTGTGGTTTCCGTGCTGAGGCTGTCGTGTTGAATCGGGCTGGTGGGGGGGATGACTTCGTTGCCTGGCCACCTGTTCATTTCATGATCCGTTATCTCCCGCTTCTTTTTGATAGGTAACGCGCCTGCCCACAGGTTGCCAAGGAATCCGCATCGAAACGATGCAAAGAAGTCATGACAAACCATAATCAGTGGCTGTTCCGGCAGCAGCTTTCAGTTGTATCGCTGACCAAAACTCTGCTCGACCCTTTTGTGGCTGTGCTGGTGCTGATCGGCTGCACCCTCTATTTTGACGAACCCTTTAGCGGCCCTTACCCCATCCTGGCCCTGATCGTCTTCACTCTGACCTTTCCCGGCAAATGGCCCGAAGTCACGCTGCGCGCCTTCTGGAACGAAGTCGTCATGCCCTGGTTTTTTTTGTCCGGTCTGATCCTGATGTTCGGTTATTCCACCGGTTATCTTGATTATTTCCCGCCTGATCTGGTTCTGGCGTGGGTGCTCGCCACCCCTGTTGCCATGTGGGTTGCGCATCGCATCACACGCAAGTTGCTGCCGCGTTTACTGCTGCTGGAAGGCGGACGCCGCCGCGCGCTTATTGTCGGTGCGGGGCATCTGGGCACGGAATTGCGCGGGCGCTTTGCCAATGACCTTGCACTGGGGGTGGATGTGGTCGGCTTTTTCGACGACCGGACCATCGATCGCACCCAGCTTGCCAACCCGAAACAACTGCTGGGACGGCTGGCCGACATCCCCGACTACGTCAACCGTAACGGCATCGACCTTCTCTACATCACGCTGCCCATGGCCGCACACCCGCGCACCCTGAGCCTGCTCGACGCCCTGCGCGACACCACCGCATCGGTCTATTTTGTGCCGGATATCTTCGTCTCCGACCTGATTCAGGCGCGGGTCGATCACATTCACGGCATGCCCGTCGTTGCCCTCACCGAATCGCCCACCCTTGGCGTCAGCGGCATTGGCAAGCGCATCAGCGATGTCGTCATCGCCGGCCTCATCCTGCTGCTGATCTGGCCGCTGCTGCTGATACTGGCCGTTGGCGTCAAGCTGTCGTCGCCCGGTCCCGTCATCTTCAAGCAGCGGCGCTATGGCCTCGACGGCCAGGAAATACTCGTTTACAAATTTCGCTCCATGCGCGTCTGCGATGATGGCGACACCATCCGGCAAGCCGGCCGCGGCGATCCCCGCATCACCCGCTTTGGCGCCTTCATTCGCCGCACCTCGCTGGACGAACTGCCGCAGTTCATCAACGTGCTGCAGGGCCGCATGAGCGTCGTCGGCCCGCGCCCCCATGCCGTCGCCCACAACGAGCAATACCGCAAGCTCATCAAGGGCTACATGCTGCGCCACAAGGTCAAACCCGGCATCACCGGCTGGGCGCAGGTCAATGGCTTGCGCGGCGAAACTGAAACCCTCGACAAAATGCGCGCCCGCATTCAGTACGACATTGACTACATGCGCAACTGGTCGCTGGTATTCGATCTCATGATCATAAGCAAAACGCTCGTTGTGGTCTGGCGCGACCAGAACGCGTATTGACGGATCAAACGGGTACACATCAGGTCTGGCATGCACTGGACTCGGCAGAACAACCGGGAAGGCGCGGTGAGCTTTGAGCATTGAATGCGGCAGCATCTCGTTGCACTTTCAAAGCTGAAACAGTCTCGTAACATTCACGCCACATAATTTCCGGCAATTCAGGTGAAAAGGAAAACGATAATGTGCGGTTTCAAGAAAGTGTATCTGTCGTTGTTGATTGCTGCGCTGGTTGCCGGCTGCGGCGAGGGCAAGAAAGAGGCCGTAGCCGACGAAAAAGCGCCGACGCAGGTTGCGGCCAAGGTCAATGGTACCGAACTGACGGTGCATCAGGTGAATCACGCGTTGCAGCGCATTCCCAATCTGGACAAGGAGCAATCCAGGGCAGCCTCGCTGCAGGTGGTGCGCAACCTGGTGGATCAGGAAGTGCTGGTGCAAAAGGCGCTGACCGACAAGCTCGACCGCGACCCCGCAGTGGTACAGACGCTGGACGCGGCGCGTCGCCAGATTCTGGCCGAGGCTTATATGGGCCGCAAGCTTGGCACGCCGGCCGATCCGGCCGAGGCAGAGGTGACCGACTATTTCAACGCGCATCCGGAACTGTTTGCCAAGCGCAAGATTTATCGCCTGCAGGAAATCTCGATCAAGGCCCCGAAAGACAAACACGAAGCGATTCGCGCGCAGTTGGCCGCTTCCAAAACGCTGAACGATTTTGCCGCCTGGCTGAAGGCTGAAAACCTGCCGGCGAAAGCGGAGCAGGGGGTGAAGCCGGCCGAGCAGTTGCCGCTGGCCATTCTGCCCAAGCTGGCCGCAATGCCGGACGGTCAGGCGATGATAATGAACGCACCGGATGGCCTGCTGGTGATCGTGCTTGCCGGTTCGCAAGCGCAGCCGGTGACGCTTGAACAGGCCAGGCCGGCAATTGCGCGCCTGCTGCAGACACAGGCACGCCAGCAGGCAGCCAAGGCTGAGCTGGATGGGCTGAAGGCTGCTGCCAAAATCGAATATGTGGGAGAGTTTGTCGATGCGGGCAAGGAAGCACCTGCTCCAGCCGCCGCCGTGCCGACTGAAAAAGTTGCTCCCGATGCTGATGCCGCTGCGATCAGCAAAGGGATTTCCGGCCTGAAATAATCTGATGGGCGTGGCGACAAGCCGCGCCTGTTTCGCCATGTCTCCTCTATTCGTTCGCAGCCTGCCGTTCGGGCTGTATATCGCCCTGCTTGCGCTGGAAGGCCTGTTGCCCGACTGGGCGCCCGGCTTCGACGTTCGCTGGCTGTATCCGGTGAAGGCCGGACTGGTGGCGCTGGCGCTGGCGGTGCTGTGGCGCCATTACACCGAACTCAAATCCTATGGCCTGCCGCTCAGGCATCTGTTGCTGTCGCTGGCGGTGGGTCTGGGGGTGCTGGTGTTGTGGATCAATCTGGATGCCGGCTGGATGCTGATGGGCGAGGCCGGCGACGGCTACAACCCGACCAATGAAGCCGGCCAGATCGACTGGCTGCTGGTGGCGTTTCGCATCGCCGGCGCAGCATTGGTGGTGCCGATCATGGAAGAGCTGTTCTGGCGTTCGTTTATTCAACGCTGGGTGCAGCAGCCCGATTTTCTGGCGCTCGATCCGGCGCGGATTGGCCTGAAGGCGCTGCTGATTGCCAGCGCGCTGTTTGCCACCGCACATCTGCAATGGCTGGCCGGACTGATTGCCGGGCTGGCGTATGGCTGGCTGTATATCCGCACCCGCAACCTGTGGGCGCCCGTCATCGCCCACGCCGTCACCAACGGCGTGCTCGGCGCCTACGTGGTGATCACCGGCCAGTGGAGCTTCTGGTGAGGCACGCGCTGCCGCTTGCCGGCTTGGCGGTGCTGGGTACGCTGGCCATGCCCGCGCTGGCGAAAGAGGGCGATACCTTCCGCCCGTTCGTCTCCTACACCCGCAATTACGACAGCAATCTGTTTCGTCTCGCCGAGAGCGAATATGCATTGGTGCCGCAGCGATCCGACCAGTATGGCGTGCTCAGCGCCGGGCTGAACGTGGACTGGCAGCCGGGGCGCCAGCGCATCATCGCCAGCGCGAGCAAAAACCAGGTGCGTTTTGCGCGTAACACCCAACTGGATTACGACGGCTCGGATTACCAGTTGAAATGGAACTGGCGGCTGGGCAACCACTGGTCGGGCCAGGTGGGCGCAACCGAGAGCGTCACGCAAAGCAGCTTCAGCGATCTGGCGGGCCTGCGGATCAACAATCAGGTCACCCGCGACAACCGGTTTGCCAGCGCCGACTGGCAGTTGCATCCGCGCTGGCATGTGGGGCTGGGCGCGGCAGCGGCCGCGTCGACCAACAGCACGGTGCAGCAGGCGCCGCTGGATTATGAAGATCGAAGCGTTTCGGCCACGCTGGGTTACGCCACCCCCAAGGGCAGCAAGCTGAGCGGCCAGATGCGGCGCGTGGAGGGCGAATATCCCAATCGCTTGCCGGGCGCGCTGGTCGACCGCGCCTATACGCAGACCGAATACAACCTGCTGGGCGACTGGAACGTGAGCGGCAAGCTGGTTACGCACGCGAAAATCGGTTATGTCCGGCGCGAGAACGACAGCACGCAGAATAGTTTTTCCAGCATGGCGGGGCGACTGACGGCGGACTATTTTCCAACGGGAAAAACCGCACTGAACTGGTCGGTCTACCGTGAACTTTCGAACTCGGACGACATCAATGCCAGCTATCAAGTGAGCACGGGAACCAGCCTCGGCGCATCCTGGCTGGCCACTGGAAAAATCACGCTGCGCGCAGGCGCTTCATTTGAAAACCGCAGCTTCCAGGACGCCGTCGGTTTGGTCCAGCGCGACGAAGATACCCTGGGCGGCTCGCTGTCGATGCGTTACACCCCGATGCGTATGGCCGCAATCGATGTCGGCCTGCAGGCCGGCCGTCGGGATTCAAATATGACAGTCAACGATTACAAATTTCATATGGTCTTTGTTAGTGTTCGGGCGGATTTCTAGGGAAATCCTGAACAAATCGTCATTGCGAGGAGCGTGGCAGATGCCGCAGGTCGGGAAGACCTTCCCGACGCAACGGACAGGGGTAAGCGGGGATGTCGGGAAAGTGTTCCCGACCTACGGATAGTGGCGTAGGGCGGGAACACTTTCCCGCCGCTGGATAGCCTGTATTCGACGGGTTATGCAGCACGTAATTTCAAGCAGAGGTGCGGCAGCCATGGCAACTGCCACCGAATGGAGAGAACGATGAGCAGCAGGTTGTGGCGTAGTATTTTGATGATGTGTGCAGTGCTGCTGGCAGCGCCGGCATGGAGTGCGGATAACGACTATCGCATGGGCACCGGCGATGTGTTGCGCATCACGGTGTATGGCCAGCCGGATCTCG
>JADMKH010000087.1 GCA_018780025.1 Thiobacillus sp. | reverse complement strand
TGATCAACGGCGAGCCGCCCGAAGCCAGCAAGAACAAGATCCTGTTCGAGAACCTGACCCCGCTGCACCCGGACAAGCCGCTCAAGCTGGAGCGCGAGATCAAGGCCGAGGAAAACATCACCAGCCGCGTCATCGACATCGTTGCGCCGATCGGCAAAGGCCAGCGCGGCCTGCTGGTGGCGCCGCCGAAGACCGGCAAAACGGTGATGCTGCAGCATATTGCCCACGCGATCACCTCGAACCACCCCGATGTTGTGCTGTTCGTGCTGCTGATCGACGAGCGCCCGGAAGAAGTGACCGAAATGAGCCGCACCGTGCGCGGCGAAGTCGTCGCCTCCACCTTCGACGAACCCGCCAGCCGCCACGTTCAAGTGGCCGAAATGGTGATCGAGCGCGCCAAGCGCCTGGTCGAGCACAAGAAGGACGTGGTGATTTTGCTCGACTCCATCACCCGCCTCGCGCGCGCCTACAACACCGTGCAGCCCGCCTCCGGCAAGGTGCTGACGGGCGGCGTCGACGCCAACGCGCTGCAAAAGCCCAAGCGTTTCTTTGGCGCCGCGCGCAACATCGAGGAAGGCGGCAGCCTGACCATTCTTGCCACTGCGCTGGTCGAAACCGGCAGCCGCATGGACGATGTGATCTACGAAGAATTCAAGGGCACCGGCAACCTCGAAATCCACCTCGACCGCAAGATGGCCGAGAAGCGCCAGTACCCCGCCATCAACGTCAACCGTTCCGGCACCCGCCGCGAAGAATTGCTGATCCCGCCCGAGTTGCTGCAAAAGATATGGGTGCTGCGCAAGCTGCTCTATCCGATGGACGATATGGAAGCGATGGAATTCCTGATCGATAAAATCCGCGCGGCGAAGAACAACGCCGACTTTTTCGATTCCATGCGTCGGGGTTGATCGGGGCGTCCGTCTCCGCTATACTCGCGCGTTCTCCGAATTATTAAGGAATTGCCATGAAATCCGGCATTCACCCCAATTACAAAGAAGTCTCCGTGACGTGCTCCTGTGGCGATACGTTCAAAACGCGCTCCACGATGAGCAAAGACGCGCTTCATATTGAAGTGTGTTCTTCCTGCCATCCGTTTTATACCGGCAAGCAGAAAATCGTCGATACGGCTGGCCGCGTCGAGAAATTCCGTCAGCGTTACGGCATCAAGGCCGCTGCGGAATAAAGCAAGCGGTTTGCGCGATCTGGCGCAATGCAAAAAGCGGCCTCGGCCGCTTTTTGCATTTTTGCGGCGTTGCAACGGTATCATCTGGGTCATCCCCCTCCCAAGGAAAAGACAGACGTGAATCTCCGAGTTTTTCGCCGTACCGCAGTGACTGTGCTGGGCGCATTGGCACTCACCCACTGCGCTCAAAATCCGGTCACGGGTGACAAGGATTTTGTGCTGATGTCCGAGCAGCAGGAAATCCAGATGGGCGCGCAAGCGCATCAGGATGTGCTGAAGGAATATGCTGCGTTGAATAACCCGGCCCTGCAGGCTTATGTTGACGAGGTTGGCCAGCGGCTGGCAAAGCAGAGCCATCGGCCCGACCTGAAATGGCATTTCACCGTGGTCGACAGTCCGGACGTCAATGCCTTTGCCCTGCCTGGTGGTTATGTCTACATTACGCGCGGCATCATGGCGTATCTGAATTCAGAGGCTGAGCTGGCCGGCGTCGTGGGCCACGAAATCGGCCATGTGACCGCGCGCCATGGCGTGCGTCAGCAGAGTACGTCCACTGCAGCGGGCGTAGGGGCGGTGCTGGGGTCGATTCTGGTGCCGGGCCTGGGCAATCAGGCCGGCGCGACGCTGCTGCAAACCCTGGCGCAGTCCTGGACCGCCGGCTACGGCCGCGAGCACGAACTGGAATCGGATCGGCTGGGCGCGCAGTATCTCGCTAAAGCCGGATACAACCCGCAGGCGATGATCGAGGTTATCGGCGTGTTGAAAAACCAGGAGCTGTTTGCTGCCGAGCAGGCCAGGCGCGACGGCAAGAAGCCGGCTACCTATCACGGCACCTTCGACAGCCACCCCAGTAACGATGCCCGTCTCAAGCAAGTGGTGGGCGAGGCTAACAAATACACCGTCGCCAATCCCCGTGAGGGTCGCAGCGAGTATCTGCACAAAATGGCGGGCGTCTATTTCGGCGACAGCCCCGATCAGGGCGTGATTCGCAACAATGCGCTGTTACACGAAAAACTCGGCTTGGCGATCCAGTTCCCGACGGGATGGACGGTGCAAAACCGCCCCGACCGGGTCATGGCAGTCAGCCCACAAGGTGATGCGCTGATTGAGTTGCAACAGGGGCCGAGGAACGACAAGCCACTGGAAACCTTGCAGAAAGGCCTCAAGCTGGATCCCGGCGCGCGCTACGACAGTGGCAATCTCGGTGGCTATCCGGCCGCGTTTGCCGCGGGCGCACAGCAGGGCAAGCCGGTGGTGGTCACCGCCGTCGTGTTTAATGGCACGCAGTATCTGATTGCCGGCATGGCCAGGGATAAAGCCGTCTACAGTCGGGAACGCAATACGCTACGCGGCGCAATCAACAGCTTTCACGCGATTACGCCGGCCGAAAAGCTGGCCGCGCGGTCTTATGTGTTGAGGCTGGTCACCGTCCAGCCGGGCACGACAATGGCGGCGTTGGCCCGGCAGTCTCCACTGGGCGATGCCGCAGAAAGCCAGTTACGTCTGCTGAACGATCTTTACCCGCGTGGCGAGCCCACTCCCGGCCGGCTCCTTAAAATTGTTCAATAAACGCTCGTTTTCCCTGTCCCAGTCAGGCCTGTTGCTGCTCACCCTGGCCTGGCTGCTGCCCGGGCTGGTCGGACACGCGCCCTGGAAAGGCGGCGATGGCGATCACTTTGTTCAGCTGTGGATGCTGATGCAAAGCGGTGCGGCACCGCAGAGCGTAGCCGCCACCCCGCCGTTGTATTACTGGACGGCCGCCGCCACGGCGTGGTTGACCTCGTCTTTTCTGCCTTTGGCTGACGGCGCGCGGCTGGCCTCGGGCCTGTTTATTGGTTTGGCGCTGTTTTTTGTCGCACGTGCAGCCCGCGTTTTATATGGCAGCGAGGCCGGCTGGGCCGCTGCACTGACCCTGCTGGGTTGCATGGGCCTGCTGGTGCGCGGCCACGAGCTCAACGCCGCCACCGCCCAGTTTGCCGCCGCCGCAATCATGCTGTACGGCCTTGTTAGCCTGCCGCGTGAGCCGCGTGGCGGCTGGGTGCTTGGGGTCGGCGCCGTGTTGATGCTGCTCGCGGGTGGCGCGGCCGAAGCCGCCCTGTTCCTGCTTCTGGCCGGCGGCCTGATGCTCTGGCTCGCGGATTATCGTACGCCGTCCGCCCGCCGCGCGTTTGCCTGGGCCGCAGCGTTGGCGTTGGTCGCAGGCGCACTCTGGCTGGCCTATCTGACGACACAGGGCATTCCGTTTGCGCGCGCGTTCAACCTGCAGCGCTGGATAGGCAACACCGGCAAGGATCCGTTTTACTACCTGAGCATTCTGGGCTGGTATGCCTGGCCGGCCTGGCCGCTGGCGGCCTGGGCGCTGTACCGCAGCCGGCGCCAGTGGAAAACACCGGGTGTGGTGATGCCCGTCGGCGCGTTCCTGGGTCTGCTCGGTCTGTATGCTTTCGATGCCCATCCCGCCGAGGAACAGGGCCTCATTTTGCTGCTGCCGCTTACGCTGCTTGCAGCGTCCGGATTGTTTACCTTGCAGCGCGGCGCGGCCAATGCGCTGCTCTGGTTTGGGGTCATGCTATTTGGCTTCCTCGGACTGGTGTTCTGGGTGTACTGGAGCGCGCACGATTTTGGCGCACCGGCCCGTCTGGCCTCACGCCTGATCAAGCTGGGCTTGACCGGTGTAGGCGAATTTCGTCCCTGGGCACTGGGTCTGGGAGCGGTTGTCACCCTGATCTGGGTGGTTTTTCTTGCCCGCGTCCAGCGTTCTCCGCTGCGTCCCATTCTGGTCTGGACCGCGGGCATGACCTTTATCTGGGCGCTGCTGATGGCGTTGTTTCAAGCGCCGCTCGATCGCCGGCTGAGCTATGCCAGCGTGGGCGATGTGCTGGCACAACAGGTGCCGGCAGCCGACTGCATCCAGACCCATCAGGTGCGAAACCAGCAGCGGATATTGCTGGCCTACCACAGTGGACGCATGCTCGCCCCGGCGGATATAGGCTGCAACTGGTTGCTGGTGGAGACCCGCCGCCGCGAGCCCCTGCCCCATGTGTCAACTGACTGGACCCGGTGGTGGGAAGGTTCGCGCCCCGGTGACCGTTATGACCAATTCCACCTCTATGCGCGGCAGCGGCAATAACGCAGAGGCGGCACATGTCGCCGCTGTCGTTCTGGCGGGTGGTCAGGGCAGCCGCATGGGCGGTGTCGACAAAGGCTTGATTGCGTATCAGGGGCGTCCACTGATCGAGTGGGCGCTTGCCGCCCTCACGCCGCAAGTTGACGAATGCGTCATCAGCGCCAACCGCAATCTCGATGTTTATGCGGCGTACGGCCATCGTGTTTTGCCAGATACCCTGCCCGATTATCCCGGTCCGCTTGCAGGCGTGCTGGCGGCATTGCAGTCGGTGGCCGCAGACTGGTTGGTGGTGATGCCCTGCGACACGCCGCATGTGCCCGCCGACCTGGTGGCGCGTTTGAAGGATGCGGCACTGCAGGAAAAGGTGGCGTTGGCGATTGCGGCGGACGACGCGCGCACCCATCACAGCTGTTTTATCGTACGCACCGATCAGCGCGACAGCCTCGCCGCTTTTCTCGCGCGCGGCGAGCGGGCGGTGCGCCATTGGCAGGCGGGACTGGCTTCAACGACGGTGCGCTTCGATGCCGCCTGCCTGGCCAATCTCAATCATCCCGACGATCTTCTGCCCCAGGAACTTGCCGGCGCCAAGCCCAATTAGCCCTGCCGGCTTTCTGCAATCTGCGCGCAATACTGCTGCAAATGCTCGGGCACGCCGGGCGGGCAAATGCCGCACCCCTGGTTGCCGGGCACGGCGTAGTCGATGAACTTGGGATAGGCGAGCTTCAAGCCGTTCATCAGCGCAACAAAATCTTCCAGCGTGCGGTCGCCGCCGAGGCGGGGATTGCGCGCCTTTTCCTGGCCGATGGTGCTGATGCGGCGCTGCTCGTAGTCGTGGCCGGGATATACCAGCGTGTCGTCGTCGTAGGAAAACAGCTTGCCGCGCACCGAGTGGTACAGCGCCGCCGGGTCGCCGCTCTGGAAGTCGGTGCGGCCGCAGGCCTCGATCAGCAGCGCATCGCCGCTGTAGAGCCGGCCGTCGTGCAGGTAGGCAAAGTGGTTGTCGGTGTGGCCGGGGGTGTGGATCGGCGTCAGTTCGACCGAGCCCATCGCAAACGGTGTGCCTTCGACGATGCCGACATCGGTGCACGGCAGCCGGTCGAGCGCGGGGCCGGCAATCCGGCTGCCGGCGACGTCCTTCAGCTTTTTGGCGGAGGTGATGTGGTCGGCGTGGATATGCGTTTCCACCGTGTAGGCAA
>JADMKH010000241.1:1219-5511 GCA_018780025.1 Thiobacillus sp. | reverse complement strand
CGCACGGCACCAACCCGGCGACGGCGACGATGTGCGGCTACACGGTCAAGGAAATTCCCACCGACTCAACCGGCAGCGTCGATATCGAAGCGCTGAAAGCGGCCGTCGGCCCGCACACCGCCGGTCTGATGCTGACCAATCCGTCGACGCTGGGCGTATTCGAAAAAGCCATCTCCGAAATCCAGAAAATCGTTCACGACGCGGGCGGCCTTTCGTATTACGACGGCGCCAACCTCAACGCGATTCTGGGCAAAGTACGTCCCGGCGACATGGGTTTCGATGTAATTCACATGAACCTGCACAAAACCTTTTCCACCCCGCACGGCGGCGGCGGGCCGGGTGCGGGTCCGGTGGGCGTATCGAAACGGCTGCTGCCCTTCATGCCGATTCCGCTGGTGCTGAACGAAAACGGCGCCTACCGCCTGGCGACCGAAGACGACCTGCCGCAATCGATCGGCCGCATGTCGGGCAACATGGGCAATGCCGGCGTGCTGATGCGCGCCTACATCTACGCGCGCCTGCTCGGTCGCGATGGCATGCACCGCGTCGCCGAATACGCCACACTCAATGCCAACTACTTGATGGTCCAACTGCGTGAAGCCGGTTTTGATCTCGCGTTTCCAACGCGTCGCGCCAGCCACGAGTTCATCGTGACGCTGAAACGGCTGAAGGAAACCACCGGCGTCACCGCGATGGATTTTGCCAAGCGTCTGCTCGACTATGGCTACCATGCACCGACCACCTACTTTCCGCTGCTGGTGCCGGAATGCCTGCTGATCGAACCGACCGAAACCGAAAGCCGCGAAACGCTGGATGGATTCATTGAAGCGATGAAAGCCATCAAGCTCGAAGCCGAAACCAGCGCGGCACTGGTTAAGGGCGCGCCCTACAGCCTGCCGGTGCGGCGCCTGGACGACGTCAAGGCCGCACGCGAACTCGATCTGGCCTACAAGCCCGCTGCATGAGCGAACCGACCAGCCCGTTCAAGGGCAAGACCGGTCTGCGCCGGATCCTCAACGCAGTGGGCTACTCGTGGGCAGGCCTGGCTGCCGCTTTCAAGCATGAGAACGCATTCCAGCAGGAAGTGTTTTTAGCGCTGGTGATGGTTCCCCTCGCCCTGTTTCTGGGCGACTCGGGAAGCGAGCGAGCGCTCATGATTGGCGCAGTATTGCTTGTGCTGATTGTTGAACTGCTGAATTCCGCAATTGAAGCCGCAGTCGACCGTATCTCGCTGGAACACCATCAACTGATCAAGCGTGCCAAGGATATGGGTAGCGCAGCGGTGATGGTTGCGCTGATAAACGTCGTAGCCGTTTGGGCTTTGCTGCTTCTGGACTGATCAACTTAATTAAAATTTACACCCACATCTAGGCCACTTGCGTGCCATACAGTTAAGTTATGGTTTTTCTGACCGGAATAGAGGGATACACCCTTTAAAGTGACTGTGTGAACCTGAAATCCGTTTGCCTTCTTCTGAGCCTGTTCCACGCCAGTTCTGCCATTGCCCTGGGGCTTGGCGAATTGTCGGTGCGCTCTCACCTCGGACAAGCACTGCATGTCAGCGTCAAGATACTGGGGGCGAACGCAACAACCGCTGCGGGCTGTTTCAGCCTTGCGCCCGGAGAAGGCGCCGCTGTTCCGCCGCCGCGGGCGCAACTGAGTCTGGAGCAGGGCAACGATCAAGCGCTCCTGCATATCCGCACCCCATACGCAATCAATGATCCGATCGCACAATTTTCGCTGATATCCGACTGCGAATCCCGGCTGCGGCGCGATTATGTCGTGTTGCTCGACCCCCCCGAACGGGGGATCCCCGTCCTCAGCCAGGAGGTGCCCGCAGCCGCAGCGCAAGCGGTCCGCGCTGAACCGGCGTCCCCCGCTTCACGCAGCGCCAGAAAACAGCAGCCCAAGCAGGCCTCCTCACCTCGCCCGTCTGCCTTGGGAACGCAGACTTTGCCTGCCCGCAAGCCAGCGACCCAGGACGTACAGGAACCCCGCCTGGTGTTATCGGGCAGGCATGGTGCGAATAGCGCCTCTCTCGCATTGCGTCTCGACACCAATCTGCCGGACATGAACCGTCCGCATGTCGACACCCTGACCCCCGATGAGCTGTCAGACGAAAACACGGCGCTCACCCGCAAGCTGGCCCATCTGGAGGCGCAGCTTGTCGCCCTGCAAAAACGCAATGCGGAAATCGAGACGAAACGCACAAGCGTCTCCACGGCCAACACACCGAGCCGAGCTAATCTCCCTGCGCAGTGGCCGCTGTATCTTTTGATTACCGGTTTGCTTGTCGCTGCAGGCATTCTGGTCGTCTGGCTACGCCAGCGCGGCACCCGCGCAACGGCGGTCCCCCTCTCCTCGATGGCAGCAGCGCCCCTGCCTGACCTCGATGAAATGACGGCAGATTCCTGGACAGACTCCACGCCCGAGCACCGCAGAGCTGAGCCCAGAGCGCATCAGCGCAGCGCGGCGCGCCCTGAATCTGAACGGGTTCTGGAATTTGAGCCTTCGACGCCTGAACAAACGACCGAGGTCAATGACGACATTCTGGATCAGGCCGAGGTATACATGGCACACGGCCATGGCGACCTTGCCATTCACTTGCTGCAGGAACATTTGCGCGATGCCCCGGATGAATCCCCGGTGCCGTGGCTGTTGCTGCTCGACCTGCTTCATCGTGAAGGGGACACCGAAGGCTATACCGTTGCCAGCACCGAATGCCGCCGTTATTTCAACGTCAACCTCAGCGGCCATCCTGTGTCGCAAGAGAGTGAAGCCAGTCAGGGCCTGGAAAATTATCCGCACCTGCTGGAACAAATGGTTGTCGTATGGGGCACACCCGCGGTTGAAGATTTTTTCAATGACCTGATCCTTGACAGACGGGGTGGCACACGGGTCGGCTTCGATCCTGGCGCTTACCGCGACATCCTGCTGCTGCGCGCAATCTCCCGTTCCAACCACCCGCTCGCAGCCTGAACAGCAGCGGCTCGCCTCTGAGCCACGGCCATCGCATCACCCTGCGTATAATCCCGGTTGTCGTTTTCAACCTGTAGCCAACATGCGCACCCTCATCTGCGGTTCCCTCGCCTTCGACTCCATCATGGTGTTTCAGGATCACTTCAAGCATCACATCCTGCCCGACAAAATCCACATGCTGAACGTGTCGTTTCTGGTGCCCGAAATGCGCCGCGAGTTTGGCGGCTGCGCAGGCAACATCGCCTACAACCTGAAGTTGCTGGGCGGCGAACCGGTGATCATGGCAACCGTGGGCGAGGATTTCAGCGTCTACGCCGAACGACTGGACGCACTGGGCATTTCGCGCGAGTCGATCCGCAACATGCCCGGCAGCTTTACCGCGCAGGCGTTCATTACCACCGATCTGGCCGACAACCAGATCACCGCCTTCCATCCCGGCGCGATGTTTTTCTCGCACGAGAACGATGCGTCCCAAGCGCGCGACATCGGTCTGGGCATCGTTTCGCCCGACGGCCGCGACGGCATGCTGAGCCACTGCCGGCAGTTTCACGCAGCGGGTATTCCATTCGTGTTCGATCCGGGTCAGGGCATGCCGCTATTTTCCGGTAGCGAACTGCTGGAAATGGTCGAACTGGCGGATTACGTCACGCTCAACGATTACGAAGCCGAGTTGCTGCAGGCGCGCGCCGAGATGTCACTCGCTGTTCTGGCGACCAAGGTGAAATGCCTGGTGGTGACGCGTGGCGAAGCCGGATCGCAGTTTTATGTCGACGGCAAGATGATCGACATCCCGGTTGTCCCGGCCCGTGCCGTGGTCGATCCCACCGGTTGCGGCGACGCTTTTCGCGCCGGTCTGCTCTATGGCATCGCCCACGGCTGGGACTGGGAAACCACGGGCCAGCTGGCGAGCGTGATGGGATAGATCAAGATCGAACAGCGCGGCGGCCAGAATCACACGCCTGCCCGCGATGAAATCAGCCAGCGACTGACTGCCGCGTTCGGCAAGACGCTCTAACCCCGCCGGAACAGCAAGGCGGCCGCGGATCTGCGGCGATTGAACCCGGAAACGGGACGCTCACGCTCCTGAAGCGCACTTCGCCTATAGTGGAAGGAGTACAACAGGAGCTTGACCGCCATGCATACACCACTCAAAACCCTGGCCCCCATCCTGCTGATCACGGCACTGGCGGCGCTGGCTGGCTGCGCCAGCGGCACCGGCGGCAAGGACTACAGCCGCGCGCAAACCCGCTCAGTCCAGGACGTGCAGATGGGCATCGTCGAATCCGTACGTGAAGTCAATATTGAAGGCACCA
>JADMKH010000241.1:0-1119 GCA_018780025.1 Thiobacillus sp. | reverse complement strand
GGCAGCACCGTTGGCAGCGGCAGGGGCAGCGTGGTGGGGACGGCAGTCGGTGCGGTGCTGGGTGGCTTGGGCGGCGCCGCCGCTGAAGAGGCGATCACCCGGCAAAAAGGCATCGAAATTACGGTCAAACTCGACTCGGGCCGGCTAATCGCCGTCACGCAGGCCGCCGACGAGGCATTTCAGATCGGCGATCGCGTGCGGGTGCTGTCTGGCACCGGGGCAACCCGCGTCTCGCATTAAAGCCCGGTTCTGATTTCCCAGTCATCATTTCGCAACCGGAACTTCACGTAGCGTTAACACCCGCTTACTAAGCTGTGCGCTTTCCAATCAGGAGAGCGCTTCATGCTTGAACGACTCACCAAGACACAGACCCTGTCCAAGACTCGGTACCACGTGTCACTGGCCGTGGATGACGGTGAAATCCGCGAAGCACAACGTCTGCGTCACACTGTTTTTGTCGAAGAAATGGGGGCTTGCCTGCCAACCGTTCTACCGGGTCACGATATCGACCTGTATGACCCTTACTGTGACCATCTCCTGGTGCGCGAACTCGCGACTGGAGAAGTCGTTGGCACCTACCGCATCCTGACCCCCGAAGCGGCGCAACGCGTCGGCAGTTATTACTCCGAACAGGAATTCGACCTCACCCGGTTGCATTTCCTGCGCCCGCGGATGGCCGAACTGGGCCGCTCGTGCGTGCATCCGGCGCACCGCAGCGGCACCGTACTCGCCCGCCTGTGGATGGGGCTGGCCGATTACATGACGCGCTATGACTACGAATACGTGGTGGGTTGCGCCAGCATCAGCATGGCCGACGGCGGGCATCTCGCCGCCCGGGTGTATCGTGAACTGGCCGACCGTCACCTTGCTCCGGTCGAGTGGCGTGCGACCCCGCGCAACCGCCTGCCGGTCGAACGGCTCGACGATGGTCAGGCCGCCAGTCTGCCGGCCCTGATCAAGGGCTACACCCGGCTGGGTGCCCTGATGTGCGGCGAACCGGCGTGGGATCCCGATTTCAATACGGCCGACCTGCTGATGTTGCTGCCGATGGCGCAGCTCAATCGCAGTTACGCCCGGCGTTTCATCAGCTAGCCTGTATCGCCGCTTGCCTGCCGCTGA
>JADMKH010000116.1 GCA_018780025.1 Thiobacillus sp. | reverse complement strand
GGGTTCAGAAACTTTGCAGCAGGACGATTTATCTATCGCGGACACGGAGTAACATTTGACCATGAGCCATTTACTTCCGCTTTCCCGGGTGGCGCGTCTGGTAGGTCAGTCCCGCCATGTTTTGCAGGAAATGATCCGTCACGACACCCTGGCGACGTTCGACGGCATGATCGAACTCGACGAGCTGCTGCGCGCGTTTCCCGAAGTGAAGTGGGATGACGATGCGGAGTTCCGCCGGGTCACCGAAATCAAGGACAGGGCATTCGCCAAACGGGTGCGCGAGCGGGCACTGCCTGACAAGGATGTGTTGGTGGCGCGCCTGAACGAGATGGGTGACGACTACGCGACGGCTAAAGCCTTGCTTAAACATTACGGGAACGTGATGCTCTGGCTGGACGAGAAGATCGATGAAATGGATGAAGGCGCGAGCATGGAAACCCATCACGCCTTGCACAGTGTGCGTGCGTTTTTGCTGCGCAATTTAAATGAATTACCCCAGGATGCAGTGCAGGCGCAGGCCGTCATTGCCCAAGACAGGATACTGAAAATCATGGCGCCGACTGTCACCATTTTGCCCAGCGGTCACGAGTTTTTTGTGGAAGGGAACGATACTTTGCTGGAAGCGGCCTTGCGCAATGGCGTGTCGCTGAACTATGGCTGCAGCAATGGCAATTGCGGCGATTGCAAGGCGCGTGTGGTGTCGGGCGAAGTGAAAAAGGTCCATGCGCACGACTATGTGCTGAAGCAGGCGGAAAAGGACGCCGGGGTGATCCTGTTGTGTGCATACGCCCCGGTGAACGATGTGGTGATCGAATCCAGTGTGGCGGGCGCGCGCGATATTCCGGTGCAGCAACTCACTGCCAGGGTGAAATCGGTTGAAGTGTTCAATCCCCAAATGGCTGCGCTGCATATTCTGGCACCGCGTAGTCAGCGGCTGCGGTTTCTGGGCGGACAGAGCGTCCAGATCAGAATCAATGGAAGCAGCGGGCGCTATGCCATCGCCAGTTGCCCCTGTGAAGACCGTCACATCGAGATGCAGATTCCGCGTCGACAAGGCGATGCCTTTTCCGAAGCCGTATTCTCTGACTTGAAAGCCAATGACACCGTTGAAGTGGAAGGGCCTTATGGCGAATTCGTGCTGGACGAAGACTCGCCGCGCCCGATTATTTTTCTCGCGTTTGGCGCGGGCTTTGCACCCATCAAGAGCCTGATCCAGCACGCCATGTCGCTGGATCTTACCGAGTCGATGGACCTGCACTGGCTGGCCGACGATACCGGTCTTTATCAGGACAACCTGTGCCGCGCCTGGGCCGATGCGCTGGACAATTTCAACTACCTGCCGCATCCGCCAACCGACGATCTGGATGCCTTGCTGAAAAGTATTGTGGCAGATTATCCGGACATGCATCGCTTCGATGTCTATGCGGTGGGCACGGCGACGCAGCTGGAACGGGCTTACGAACATTTCGTGCGCGAAGGCTTGCATGGCGCGCGCTGGTTTTCAAGCGAGATGGCCGCCTGAATGTTGAGGTTGCTGCAAACCCTTTGGGCGTTGCCCGTTACCTTGTTGGGCATGGTTGTGGTGTTGATGGCGCACGGCAGCGGTGGGGTGGTGCAGCAAGTGGAGGGCGTGCTGGAAGCCGCCGGGGGGTGGCCTGCCTGGGTGCTGCAGCGGGGATTTCCGTTCAGTGGACCGGTGGCCGCCATCACATTGGGCCACGTGGTTGTGGGGCTGTCCCTCGAAGCCCTGGACGCCACGCGCATTCACGAGCGCGTGCACGTCAGGCAGTTCGAGCGTTGGGGCGTGTTGTTGCTGGCGTTGTATCCCTTGGCAGGGCTGTATGCCTGGCTGCGTGGGGGGTGTCCCTATCGCGACAACGTGTTTGAGCAGGAGGCGCGTTTGGCGGAATCCGCTTCGGTTTGTGCAGTGAGGCAATCACCGGAACAGGATCAGTCTATGGGACGGTGAGAGGCCTCGCCGGGGTCGCCCGTGTCCGGGTCGATCCAGTCGGTGATGCCCAGTTCCTCTTCGGCTTCTTCCACTGTCTCGCCGGGTTCGTAGTCGCTGTCGGCGTTGTACTCCATGTCCTGAACGGCTTCCATCAAATTGGCAAAGGGGCCGTATTCCTCGCCTGTTTCCGCATCGACCCAGTAGCAGCCATCGGGGCGTTCGACAATGCGAGTGTGATCGTAGTCAGGGGGCGTTTCGGGTATGGGGTGTTTCATGGACAGTCCTCCGCGCTTCTGACTATAGCCAGCGAAGCCGGTCAGGGCAAGCCCTCGGCTAATGCGCGATCAGGATCAATCCCAACAATGCCGCCAGCATAAAGCCGAGATGTGCCCAACTCCACAAGCGAAAGTGGCGTACCAGTGAAGTGACTTCACGGTTGGCGATTAAAAACGCTTGGCCATGCGCGGGTTTCTGTATGAGATGGATGCCATCGGATAGGCGCATATTGAAATGGTCGCGGTCTACTTCCCTGGATGCGGTCTGGCGCGCGTGTTCCCACTCGTCCAGACTGATTTCTCCATCGCGATTGGCATCGAACCACCCCAGCAGGGCCGGTTTATTTTGCTTCCATTCAGTCAGTAACGCGGAAAGGTCTGCTTTTTTATCGAACACGGCACCAGGGCCGCCCAGCGTGACGTGTTCGCCAATGACATAAATCGTTTCGCCTTCGATGAGCGTCCATTCGGTGGTGCGGTAGCCGCCCGAATTCGAAACCTGTTTGCGTGGCGTGATGATCTCCGCGCCTTCGGGATCGATCAATATACGGCCGCTGCCATCGTCCACGCCAAAGGTGTCAGTCGAGATGCCAGATGAAACGTATTCCCAGTGGTTATCGTGTTGGCGCTCGACTCGATAGCGATACCACAGGCAGGGCAAGCCGGTCAGCGGGCTGGCCAGCGCGACGCCGGGCGGCTGCTTGCCGCGTCCGACAATTTCAATATACCCCTGCGGCGCCGATGCGATGCGCGAAGTGGGTGTGTCGGCCACGGTTCGATAGCGCTTGAGGTTGGCATACCAGGCTCCAAAGCTGGTGAGCCCAACCAGCACAAGACTGATTTGCCAACCCAATCGTGACGGTTGATAAAAGCCGATCAGCAGAATCAGCAAGTTTCCGCCGCCCAATGCGAAGTTGGCCGTGTCGTGCTGCCATTCGACCCCCCAGCGAAGAGGGAGCATCAGTGATTGAAGAGCTGCTTCAGATCAACGTCTTTCTTCTCTTCGGTTGCAAACCGCAGCAACGAAAACTGGCGGAAGCCGAATAGGCGTGCCACCACGGTGTCCGGGAACTGTTCGACCCGCACATTGTTGACGTTGACCGTATCGTTATAAAACTCGCGGCGGTCGGCAATGGCGTTTTCCAGGCCCGTGATACGGGCTTGCAGATGCTGGAAAGTTTCGTTGGTTTTGAGCTCAGGGTAGGCTTCTGCGACCGCGAACAGGTTGCCCAGACCCAGCCGCAAGGCGCCTTCAGCCTGACCCAGTGCAGGAATGTTGTGCGATTCGCGCGCACTGGCGACCTGGCTACGGGCCTGCATCACCTTTTCCAGCGTTTCCTGCTCAAACTTCATGTACTGCTTGCAGGTCTCGACCAGCTTGGGCAATTCGTCGTGACGCTGTTTAAGCAGGATGTCGATATTCGACCAGGCCTTGCCGACGTTGTGTTTCAGCGCCACCAACTGGTTAAACAGGAATACGCCAAAAATGGCGGGAAGGGCGAGCACGATAAAAAAAATCAGGAGGCCGGACATGCTTGCGTTCCAGGTAATTGCGTCACCGAAATAGCGGCGGGCGAGAGGGCAACTTGAGTGTAAAGCGATTAAATCCGCGCGAAAAGAATCGCCGTAATGTCCTCATCTCTAAGCTGAACCGGATTGGTTTTCATGCTGCTGCCACGGCTGTTGGCCACAATGCGCGGGATGTCGGCGGGTGTCACCCCGTAATGCGCCAGGGTGGGAAGCATCAGTGCGCGTGTCCAGCTTTCCAGTACTTCGAGTAGTGCGGTATGGGCCGCATCCCGGTCCAGTTGCCCCTGTTTGCTCAGCAAACGACCCACCTGCGCATACTTCTCCAGCGCCGGATGGCCCGGTTCGCGATTGCGCAGGGAGTCGATATTGACGCGCGTGGCCGTTGCGACCAGCGTGCCGCACGCCACGCCATGCGGAATCGGGAAAAAAGCCCCCAGCGGTGCAGCCAGCCCATGCACCGAACCAAGCCCCACCTGCGCCAGCGTGATGCCCGACACCATCGCCGCATACGCCATCCGTTTGCGCGCCGTCACGTCTCCGGCGTCGGCATACAAGGACAGAAGTCCGTCGCGTGCGGCCTTGATCCCGCCCCAGGCGAGCGAATCGGTCAGCGGTGCCGCCCGGCTGGAGACGTAGGATTCCAGCAACTGGGTGAACGCATCCATACCGTTGGCCGCAATCACGGCGGGTGGGCACGTGGCCAAGAGGTCCGGGTCGACTAGCGCAACTTCCGCCACCAATTGCTCGTCGCGGAACGACTTCTTGAAACCGTCGGGGCCCTGCACGCTCAATACGGCATTCCTGGTGGCCTCAGAGCCGGTGCCGGCCGTGGTAGGCACCGCTATAAATGGCGTGCTCGGGCCCGAGTAGGGCAACTCAGGCCCCACGCCTTCCAGGTGGTCCATCACCGAATTGCCGGGCTTGAGCAGGCCGGCAATCGCCTTGGCAGCATCCAGCGCGCTGCCGCCGCCGATGCCGATGACCACCTCAATCCCCTCCGAACGTAGGGTACGCACGGCCTCGTTCACCATGTGTGGCGAGGGCTCGCCCGGTATTGCGAGGTCCAGCCACGTAATGCCGTGCGCATTGAAGCCTGCTGTGACCGCCGACCATAGTGGCGTGCGCCTGAATGAACTCGCCCCCGTCACCAGCAGCGCACGAGTACCGTATTTACGGGCAATGGACGGCAATTTGGCAAGCGCCCCCGAGCCAAACTCGATGCGAGGCAAGCGTGAGACAGAGAAGTCGGTTATATGCATGACTGAAGTTCATTATTCATGGTGAATAGCAGGATGGTAAGGGTTAGCCACCGTACCGTCCGCACATTGTTTGAGCTGGTTTTCCGGATTTCAGCGCGTTGAAGGGGGGCTCCCCCTTCCGTTTACTGATGTGTGGTGGGCGTATTCTTGCCAGCCTGTTGAAAACATTGTGGATATTGTCTCCGGCTTGCGTAGCCCTGATAAATAGAGCGGTTAAGTGTTGACGGGGTATGGAACGCTTTGCTATAGTTCCGCTTCTCGATTGACGCAGTTTTAATTGCGACAGGCGCGGGGTGGAGCAGTCTGGCAGCTCGTCGGGCTCATAACCCGAAGGTCGTAGGTTCAAATCCTGCCCCCGCAACCATTTCGAAATAAGTGTTGACGTTTTATGTAAACCACGTAGAATGCGCACCTCTCGAAACGGCGATGTAAGCGAAAGCTGAGGTGCTAATCGATTGATCTTTAACAATTTACAGCCGATAGGTGTGGGTGTTGTTGCGGTAGTTGT
>JADMKH010000263.1 GCA_018780025.1 Thiobacillus sp. | reverse complement strand
TTCGATAGGGAATGCTGCATTCCAAGACGCGATGTTTTCTACGGCTTGATGTTGCTAACGCAAAACGTTAGCATTAAAGCATGATCAAGCGTTTCAAATGTCGCGAAACTCAAGCCCTGTTTGAGGGGAAACGCACCCTCCGGTTTGCCAACATCGCAAGCGTGGCCATTCGCAAATTGCAGATGTTGCACGCTGTCGAGCGACTGGAGTCCTTGCGCATACCGCCGCAAAACAGGCTGGAAGCGCTCAAGGGCAACCGCAAAGGCCAGTGGAGCATTCGCGTCAACGACCAGTGGCGCGTGTGCTTCATCTGGAAAGATGGCGCGGCATGGGACGTGGAAATCACCGATTATCACTAGTGTCGTGAATCAGAAATAGGGGAACAAGATAAAACGGATGGATTTTTTCGCAGGGCAAGGCGCGAGGAGGCGACATAGCTTGGACTATGGCAACGACGAGCAACGCCGCCATGCGGAAAAAGACGCCGTTTTATGTTTCGATATTTCTGATTCACGACACTAACTTAATTATTACCAGGAGGCATCATGGCAAAACGTCAAATTCCACTCGCCGTCCCGGGCGAAATTCTGCTGGAAGAATTTCTCAAGCCGCTGGGCGTGACCCAATACCGGCTGGCCAAGGAAATCGGCGTACCGCAACGCCGCATTGGGGAAATTGTCGCAGGCAAGCGCGCCATCACCGCCAACACCGCCGCGCGCCTGGGTGTTTACTTCGGCATGGAAGCCGAATTCTGGCTGAACCTGCAAGCCCACTACGACCTGGCGCTCACGCGCGAGGCTCTGGCCGAGCATCTGGCTGCGATTCACCCGCTGGCGGAAGCGGCGTAACGCGGGCGAAGCAAGTTTTCTGAGTCCGGCTACGACGGCCAGGCTATGCACTGGCGTTTTGACTGGGTGGGGGTTGCTGCTTGAATGTCTAATTCGAGCCTGGAATCTTTTATTTCATAGCACGACCTCGGAGGGTTTGATGGTTGCGAGCGGAGATAGCAGTGCGGAGTCGAACTTGTCGAGTTCCTGCCCTTTTTTCACTCGTTGGGGCCACTGCGGGTTGGCAAGCGCACCTCGTCCGAGAGCCACCATGTCCGCACCGTCACGCAGCACTTGCTTGGCGCGATCGGGATCGTGCAGGTTGCCGTTCGCCACGATGGTCAGCGTCGGATTGCTCTCGCGCGCCAATTTGACTAGGCTCGAGCCAGACTCGGAAAAAGCCGGCTTCCAGGCTTCGAACTCGGTGATGTGGAGGTAGTCCAGGCCCACGGCTCCGAGCGTTCCGAACACTGTCGCGGCGCCGGCCTCGCCTTCGGCCCACTTGTGGGTAAAGTCGTTGACCTTGCCCTGCGAGATGCGCAGGCCGACTGACACCGCGGGACCTATGGCACGCCGGACGGCTTTTGCCACCTCGGCGCTAAGGCGTAGGCGGCCAGCGATGTTGCCGCCCCATCCATCCGTGCGAAAGTTGGTGTAGTCGGTGAGGAACTGGTCCAGCAGGTAACCGTTGGCGCCGTGGATTTCCACACCATCAAATCCGGCTACCTCGACCGCGAACACGGCGGCTTGAGCGAACCCGTCGATGGCTTCGACGATTTCCTGCTCCGACATCGCTCGCGGAAGGCGGTACGGTCCGTCGCCGCGGTAGAAGACCATCTGCTGGCCCTTAGGCTGGACCGCCGAAGGCCCAGCCGTTTCGCTGCGGAATCGGTTCGCCTGTGACAGCGCCCCTGCGTGCATCAGCTGCGCGACGATCTTGCCGCCAGCAGCATGGACCGCATCGACCACCGGCCGCCAGCCCTTGGCCTGATCGAGTTTGCTCAGGCCCGGTTGGCTGGTGTATCCCTGCGAATACGCCAGGTCGGTGTAGATGCCTTCGGTGATGACCAAGCCGAAGCCGCCTTGCGCAAATCGTTCGTAGTAGCGGACCATGGTGTCGGTCGGCACGCCTGCGGGCGTAGCACTGATGCGCGTCATCGGCGCTACCGCCATGCGGTTGGACAGGTCAGCCCGATTCAGGCGCCACGGCTCAAAGAGCGGCGTGACTGATTTCGAGTCGATAGTCATGCTGCGTCGTCTGCCGTAATGGCAACCGCCTCAATTTCGACCATGGCTTCGGGCGAGTAGAGGGCTGAAACTTCCACGATGGTGTCTGCCGGGTACGGCGCGGTGAACCACTTGCGACGCAGTTCCACGATCTTGGAGAAATTCGACATCGACGTGAGGAAGATTGTCACTTTGATGACCTTGGCTAAGCTCGAGCCGCCGGCGGTCAGTGCGCGCTCCAGGTTGCGGAAGGCTTGGTCGGCCTGCTTGTCGAAATCACCGTTGCCGACAATTTTGCCGTCGCCGCCCACGCCGGCTTGACCGGAAACGTAGACGAGGCCGCCCACCTTGATGGCCTGCGACAGCAGGTAAGGCACATATGGATCAGGGGTCGTGTGAACTTGTTCGAGTCTCATGATTTACTCCGGATGGTTGAGATTTATTCAGTCAACAAAGCTATCCTTCATCGACGGTTCCCAGTGTCCAGACGCGCATCAGACATGGCAAATGATCAATCTTCACCAGATGGATGAGCTAAACTAAACTCTTGCCTTATGAGAAAGCTTCCCCCCCTAGGCATGCTTCGCGTCTTTGAGGCCGCCGCGCGGCGCCTCAGCTTCAAGGACGCTGCCGATGAACTGAACGTCACGCCGACGGCTGTCAGTCACCAGATCAAACAGCTCGAAGAACTGCTGGAATCCAAGCTCTTCGAGCGCGGAACGCGCAAGGTCCAGCTCACCGCTTCCGGCCACTTGCTCTTCCCGGGCATTCGTGACGGACTCGACAGCTTCGAGCGTACGATCGACACCCTTCGCCGCTCGCACGGCTCGAGAGTGGCGACACTGTCCTCGACGGTCGCGTTCATGGCCCGTCGGCTCGCACCCCGCGCTGGATCGTTTCGCGACGCATACCCAGGCTGGACATTGAGGCTCGATGCGACCAACAAGGTCGTTGACCTGGACACGGAGGCCGACGCCGCCATCCGTTACGGCAGCGGCTGCTATCCCGGGCTCATCGTCGAACCGCTGTTTCAGGACCGCTTCGCACCTGTATGCACGCCGGGCCTGGCTGCGGCAGCCAAAGCCAATCTGCTGGACGCAACACTGGTGCACTTCGACTGGGGCCCCGCCGCCCGCGACGACGAACGCACACCGACTTGGCGGCGCTGGATCCAGCAAGCAGGTATTACAGACGTGGATCCCGAGGAGGGTCTCTCGTTCACGGACGAAATTCACGCGGTGCAGGCAACCGTGGCTGGCCAGGGCGTGGGCTTGTTAAGCCTGACGTTGGTTGCTGACGAGTTGGCATCGGGCGTATTGGTGCAACCCTTCGAGCTTTCGCTGGAGAGCTACCGCTTCGACCTGGTCTACAGCTCACGCGCGGCCGACTGCCCGGCCACGGCGCTTCTTCGCGACTGGGTACAAGAACAGTTCGGAAAGTAAGGGCCGTCCAATATCCCAGCAGACGATATCCCAGGCTGCCCTTGGCCGGATTTGCGAATGCACATGGAAAGCCGGGGTCATAAAGACGGTATCTGACCCTGCCGTTTTGCAACTGACGGCTAACCCGGCGTTGCAGAGGACGCTGCGCCCTTGAACTTGAACGTTGGTCTAGACTGGGAACTGCAGGAGGTACCTATGTCTACTATTTCACCTACGACTCGTCGCCGGCTGGAAATACAGGGATTTGTCGGGCTGGATGATCAAACCCTGGCCAAAACCGGCCCGTGGCTTCGCCTTGCCTTTGCGCTTTGTACGGTGCTGGCGGCAATCGGCACGCTATTCGCCTCCCCTGTGTTCTTGTGGGCCTTGATTCCCATTGCGGCGCTTGCCGCCGCCTTTCCCGTCCACCCCTTTGACCTCTTGTACAACCATGGTCTGCGTCACCTTACCGGAACTGGACCGCTCCCCAAACGCGGCGCGCCTAGCCGATTCGCCTGCGGGCTGGGCACCGTTTGGCTTCTGGTCACCGGCTGGGCCTTTCAGTCCGGTTATCCATTGGCCGGGTACATGCTCGGCGGGGCGCTCACGTTTGTGGGCTTGCTTGTCAGTACCACCGACATTTGCATCCCTTCGTTCATCTATCGGACCCTCTTCGGGTTCCCCCCGAGATCGGACAGCGACAAAGCCTGAGCTGCTGCCCAAGCGAACGCGGCCACCAAAGGCCACGCCGTCAACAACCCTGTCAGGCCAACCCAAAGGAGACAGTGTCATGCTGAAATCACAGTTATTTGCAAGAAATGTCACACGTGCAGCTCTTCTGGCCTTGCTGCTTGGCGCGGGTTCAGTCCAGGCTGCCGAGGTGCAGCCACCCAAGTCCCTCTACGACCGGCTGGGCGGGGTCTATCCCATCTCGGTGGTGGTGGACACCTTCGTCGATCTGTTGCTCGTGAACGACGTACTTAACGCTAATCCAGCGATCAAAGCGGCGAGAGACCGGGTGCCGGCGGCCCGTGCAAGTACACCGGCCGCGGGATGAAGGAATCCCACGTTCATCTCAATATCAGCGAAAAGGAATGGCAGGCCATGCTCGCTGACTTCCGCCGGACGCTGAACAATTATGGTGTGCCGGCCAGGGAGCAGGGTGAACTGGTGGCTATCGTCGAAAGCACGAAGAAGGACATCGTGATCAGGAAGTAATGCTACCGGCCAACCCGGCACTTCAGGGTGCGCGCCGCAAGCGGTGCGTCCCTTACCCTAAACGATGGGCATCATAGAGGCCGCCCTGAATTGTTTCCACTTCAAGGAGAAATGCAATGAGAAAAGCTGTCATACACCTCTCGCTGTGTCTTGTGTCGCTGCTCGCGCTCCCGGTAGTTGCTGGTGAGAAATCTGCTGCGACGGCAGCGGAAAAGAAGCCAACGCTTGGGGCGCCGTTGTCTACTGGATACGAGGATGCAATTGCGGCACATGCTGCCAAGCCGATCTTCAGACCGGCGGGAACCGCACCGGCAGTGTATGGTCCGGGGGATATTTACTCACTGTTGGTCACAGGCAAAGAATCCAATAATGTCTTTTTCCAGTTTGAAGCCGTCGTCCCTGAAGGGGGTGGGCCCCCTCCGCATGTACACAGCAAAGAAGATGAGACCTTTTATATCGTGCACGGCAGTTTGGAGATTCTTTTGGGGGATAGGACGCACCTCGCCAAAGCCGGTGATTTTGTCTATATCCCTCGAGGCACGATTCATCGGTTTAAAAATGTCGGCAGCAGCGCGGCTGTGCAACTCGTGACTTTTTCCCCTTCGGGAATGGAGAAGTTTTTCCAGGAAGTTTTTCCCGTAGTGACAGACCGCAAGGCAACGCCTCCTCCGGTAACAGATGAACTGATTCGAAAGATGAACGATGCCGCGCCAAAATATGGACTGAAATTTGTTCCACCCCCCGATGGCGGAAAACGCTAGCTATGATTCTCCGGCAAGCCGCGAAGCTGCCCAACCCATCATTCCAGCCGACTGCCAAAAGCCGAAAACCTCTATTGACCGCTTGGCGTCTTCCTGAGAGAAAGGATTTTCTATGGCTATTCCCTG
>JADMKH010000098.1 GCA_018780025.1 Thiobacillus sp. | reverse complement strand
ACCCAGAAACACCTGCCCCTTCAGACTCAACCACGGGGAAACCGCCTTGATGCCCTCTGCCACAAACTGCGCGTATCGTGTTTGTGCCCGACTACGCTGTCCGGAAAATTGCGCCAGCAAGCCATCCACCGCCAGCCAGGGCGCGGCGAGTTCGAGTCCCGCGCTGGCCCGGTAGCTGCTCCATGGCCAGTCCGCCGGATTGTTCACCATCCCCGCGCGAACGGGATTAAGCACAACATAGCGCGTCAACTCCAGCAGATAAGCGTCGCTGTCAACCAGAATGGCCTTGAAGCGCCCCTGAAAGAGATGACCCACGCGCCCGTGCCGCCGGTTGCTAGCCTGGGTATAAACGCCATTAAGCTGGCGCATCCCTCGGGACAAATTGCCGTCAGGCGTCTGAATCAGCAGGTGGTAGTGGTTATCCATCAGGCACCAGGCATGACACACCCAATTGAACCGGTTAACAACCTGCTCCAGCGTTGTGAGAAACGACCGGCGGTCCTGGTCATCGTCAAAAATGGCTTCCCGCCGGTCACCGCGCGAAGTGACATGGTAAAGCGCATCGGGAAACTCTATGCGGACGGGGCGGGACATGGAAAGAACAATAGCAGAGCGGATACAGCTTATCTAGACCTGGCCCCGATCCTGGACCTGGCCCCGATCTTGCGCAGTCGATCATCACGCCGCCCGGGCGTGCTTGATTTCAAAAGGATAAGCACCATTGGCGCGCGCATCCAGCAATACCAGCTCAACCGTACTCCCGTCTTCCGCATAACTGACATGCGTATTCCAGTCTTGCGACACCTCACGCACGATAGGCTTGTCGGATAGCCGAATAACAAGAATATCGTCCTCATCAAAATAAACTGTGTGCATGTCAACCTCCTATATCACCTCAAAATGATGCATAACCGTTTTAACAACAAGCCTGTCTTCCAGCACCAGAACAGCGCACAGCAGATTATCCGATCGTTCGCTGAAATCCTTGAAAACCCACAGATGCGTGGCATCCCGATATCGCGTTTCACCCGAGTCAATCACATCCAGCAACAGGATATCGTTGATTCCACGCTCATCCATACGCATTTGTGCGTGGCGGGTAATGACGATAGTGCGTTGAAATCGCGTACTGTACATATTAAATATTGTACATATTCCCCTTGGGAATGGCATTTCTACCCTTGGAAAGGGTTTCTGAGGCTTCCCTGAACGGGACGGGACATAGTAGGAACAATAGCAGAGTGGGGGCTACCTATCTAGACCTGACCCCATTTTGCTCGTGACCCCATTTTGCTCGCTCGCGGCGTTTGACCCCGTTTTCGCTTTTTTTCCTTCACCGCCTGACCAGATCAGCGGCTTCCAACTTGACGTCCGCATCCAGCCGATCCAGGATGGCCAGCGCCTGTTGCACGTCGCCCTGCGCGGCCAACGTGCGAAATCGATTTTCAGTATCCCAGGCTGCCAATGCCTGAGCACTCATTTCTTCCACCAGCTTATTCACACTCAAACCACGGCTCCGGGCCAATGACTTGAGACGCTCTGCCGTATTGTCCGGCAAACGAACCGTTAACGTACTCATCGTGTTTTCTCCAAAAATTCGGCGGGGGTGTATACCCGCAACCTGTTTAACAACAACTCGCCATGGCGAATATCACGAATGTTATGGGTGATGATTGCCGCCGCCCCGCCTGCCATAGCCAATTCAATGAGGTGGTTGTCCGCCTCGTCGGGCAAATTGGGGCGCCAGCCGTAGTAGATGCTTACCCAGCGTCCAACCCTTGCCGGGGCTGCCAGCACCTGGTGCCGTTCCTGACTGGTCGCAGCATCAGTCCAAACGGGACGCCCCAGCAAATCTTCGTATTCGAGCCACAAGGCGTTACCGAACAGCGGCTCGATCTTGCCCTGCAAAGCCAAGCGCAAAACCGCCCGCGAAGCACCGCCGTCCGAGCGCAGGCCCGCAACTAAGACATTGGTGTCGATCACAACTGGAATCATTAATGACAGCGTATGCGCCATCACATTTCATTGTCAAGATATACCCCGCGTATTTTTAAATGGTGTTGCCCCCATTCTTCGTACGCGCGATTTCAGGCTTGGCCTGATTCCTGTCATCACGCCATCCGAATTCCTGGTGTTGCGTGACTGATGCTGTTGCACCCGTGCAACAAAACAACACTTTGCGGTCTCTGTTGCAGAAAAAACAACAGCTTTGCTTGTCCGGTCACGTTCAGTCTGGATAATCGATCACGTCCAGCAAGCACAACCACGCAGGACAGCTCTGCAGAGCTTGAACAAGCTTTAATTCCAATCCAAGGAGATAAACAGATGATGAAGAAAATCCTCGCAGCAGCGATCGTGTCCGCTTTCGCTGCCCCGGCATTCGCTGCTACCGCTAACGTTGACGTCTATGGCCAGTTCCGTGGTTCGGTCGATTTCGTCGATGCCGATGGCGCTGCCAACGAAGGCCGCACCCGCGTGTCCAGCAACAACTCCCGCATCGGCTTCAAGGGCGCGGAAGATCTGGGCGGCGGCCTGTCCGCCATCTGGCAGTGGGAATATGCCTTCCAGCTGGACCAGCAGGGCGCTACGCAGCCCCAGACTGCAACCGATTCGGTGGGCGGCAATTCTTATCGCAACACCTTCGTTGGCCTCTCCAGCAAGACCTTGGGTGCTTTGACCCTGGGCACGCAGGAAAGCCCGCTGAAGACCTCGACCGGCCCGCTGGCCGTGTTTGGCGACACCCTGGCTGACTACCGTTCGGTGTTCACCAAGCTGTCCACCCGTTCGGACAACTCCATCCTGTACACCTCGCCCGACATGGGTGGCCTGACCCTGCAGGCGATGTACGGTGCGCAAAACGAAGCTGGTAACGGCACGCTGAGCGATCCGACCTTCTACGCACTGTCCGGCGTCTACAAGAATGGCCCGCTGTACGCCACGCTGGCGTATCAGGATGCCAAAGCCGTGTCGAGCACTAACGTCTCCTCCAACACCAAGGCATGGCGTGCTGGCGTGGGCTACACCTTCGGCAACACCAAGCTGGGTCTGGCTTACGAGAACAACGACGCCGAGAGCGCAGCCGGTGTGACCACCAACGACGGCAGCGCCTGGTATCTGTCGGTTGCGCACAAGATGGGTAACGTTACCCTGAATGCTGCCTATACCGATCGCGACGAGTACACCAGCGGTGCTAACAACGGTGCTCAGCAATACACCGTTGGCGCCGAGTATGCTTTGTCCAAGCGCACCGGCGTGTACGCCCTGTACACCAAGGTCAGCAACGACACCAACGGCACCAACGGCATCGGCCCCTCCACGGGCATCGCGACTGTCAGCACGGTCGCCGGTGGCGATGCAAGTGGTTTGTCGCTGGGCGTGAACCACAGCTTCTAATTTGATCTGTAACCAGGTCAAATTCGCTGTAATTAAACGGGCATCTTCGGGTGCCCGTTTTTTTATGCCAAAGTGTGAACGGGGTTGCAGTTCACGACGGTATCTGACCCTTGCTTGTGACCCTACTTGCGCTTTTTGACTTCACTCAAGGCTCGTGCAGCGCGTCAAGCCATCTTTAGCCTGGCGTGACAGGCGAGGTTTCCGGGTAGTCTGATCGCTACGAGGACACGCTACCCCGCCGTTGGCATGCCATACTGCATGCCTTGTGTTATGTCGACGAGGTGCCGCATGAATATGACCATCAGTCTCGCTCCCTTGATCGCGTTGATCGCTGGCGTCCTTATCCTGGCCATGCCGCGGCTACTCAATTACATCGTCGCGCTCTATCTGATCATCATCGGCGTGATCGGGCTTTTTGGCGGGCATCTCTAATAACGCAGACCGGGGTCAGGTCTTGCATTGACACATTGCCTCGCTAATAAAAGCAATCGTGACCGTTGTGGATTCACGAATAGATAAACGGGCGTCGAAACGCCCGTTTTTGTTATCAGCCTTCCACTATCTCGAAGTCGTGCGTGATCTCGGCCGTCTTGCCGAGCATGATGCTGGCAGAGCAGTATTTTTCGGCAGAGAGTTTGACCGCCTGTTCGACGCGTTTGGGGTCAAGCGCCTGGCCGGTGACGGTGAAGTGGACGTGGATTCGGGTGAACACTTTGGGGTCGCTGTCGGCGCGTTCGGCACTGAGATCGGCCACGCAGTCGGTGATCTGTTGCCGGCTTTTGCGCAGGATCAGGACGACGTCGAACGCGGAGCAGCCGCCCAGCCCCATCAGCAGCATTTCCATCGGCCGCACGCCGAGGTTTTTGCCGCCGGATTCGGGGGCGCCGTCCATGACGACGCTATGGCCGGATGCGCTCTGGCCGACAAAACTGACGCCTTCGATAAGTTTGACGCGGGCTTTCATGGGCTTCCTTCAGGCAAGATTCGAGCGGAGTTTGTACCACAAAATCCCCAGCCATTCGTGCAGCGCAAAGGCGCTGCTGCGCAGGCCGGCGGGCGTGGGAAGCACGTCGAACACTGAACCCATGCGCGCGCTCGAAAACTGGGTGCCGGCCGGGATGACTGTCAGTCCCTGGGCTTGGAACAGCGGCGCGGCGCGGCGAAGGTGCCACGCATGGGTGACCAGCGCAATCCGCTGAATGCCGGCTTGTTCCAGCAGGGGGGCGGATAAAAGCGCATTGTCCCAGGTCGTGCGCGCGCGTTCCTCGACCCACTGGGGGGTGATGCCGTATTCTTCCTCCAGCACCTGCCGCATGATGCGGCCTTCGGCGCGCGATCCGCCGTCGGGTTTCCCGCCGGTTACCAGGATCGGCAGGCCACTGGCGCGATGGAGACGCGCCGCGTAGCGCAACCGCTCGAGGCTGATGCTATTGAGCGTGTCGCCGCCATATTCCGACGAGTTCAAGCGTCTCCCTCCACCCAATACGACAATGGCCTCCGCCGACGCCAGCGCCTCTGGCCGCACGGCCGGGCCGATTTCCAGCGATTTTTGCAGGAGTTCGCCCATCCAGGGCGTGGACAGCGTGTAGAGCGCACAGGTCGAGATAACAATAAGAGACATGGCCAGGCGGGGGCGGCGACGGTAAAAGAAAAGACCGGCTGCCAGCGCGATCACCAGCGAGAGCGGGGGCAGCAGGGCGGCGGAAGCCAGTTGGGTGGCGAGCAGGGCTGACATGGTGGAAATTGTAAGCCAGTCTGCAACTTATTCGCATACAGTGTTTGACTTTGCCGGCGGGCGGCGGTTAAAATGCTCGGCTTTCCGAGATTGTCCTCTGTGCAGAGGTTGGGTCATGAAAACCTTTTCCGCTAAAACGCATGAAGTCAAACGCGACTGGTTCGTGGTTGATGCCGATAACAAAGTGCTGGGCCGCCTGGCTTCCGAGATTGCGCACCGCTTGCGCGGCAAGCACAAGCCCGAATTCACGCCGCACGTTGATACCGGTGATTACATTGTGGTGGTCAACGCGGGCAAGATGCGCGTAACCGGCAACAAGGACACCGATAAAATCTACTATCGCCACTCGGGTTATCCCGGCGGCATTTACGAAACGACTTTCGGCAAGATGCAGGAGCGTTTCCCCGGTCGTGCGCTTGAAAAAGCGGTTAAGGGCATGCTGCCCAAGGGCCCGCTTGGCTACGCCATGATCAAGAAAATGAAAATCTATGCAGGCGCGGAGCATCCGCACGAGG
>JADMKH010000151.1:2191-5711 GCA_018780025.1 Thiobacillus sp. | reverse complement strand
ATCTTGTGCGGCGCTTCGTTGAATTCGTGACGTTCGGGCTTGAGGTTGATGGCTTCGATAATCGCGGCTTCCAGTTCGGCGTCGCTGCAGCCGCCGCGCAGCAGGGGGCGGAATTCGAATTTTTCTTCCTGCCCTAAACACATATATGCGGTGCCATCGACGGCGATGCGCACGCGGTTGCAGGTTTGGCAGAAGTGTTGCGAGATGGGGGTGATGAAGCCGACGTTGAAGCGGCCGTCGGCGGTGCCGAGATAGCGCGCGGGGCCGGCGCCGGGGAGGGTGGTTTCGACGAGATTGAACTGCGCGCGCAGGCGTTCTTTCACCGGCTGCAAATCCAGGTATTCGGCGTTGCGGCCGGTGCTGCCCATCGGCATCGCCTCGATCAGCCGCAGCACGAAGCCGCGCTCGATGCAGAAGGCGACCATCTCGTCGATTTCGTCGTCGTTGGTGCCGGCGAGCGCCACCATGTTGAGCTTGATCGGTGTGAAGCCGACGTCTTGCGCCACGGCCAGACCGTTCATCACCCTGGCCAGCACGTCGCGGCCGTTGATTTTTTCCACCCGCGCCTGCTGCAGCGAATCGAGGCTGACGTTGAGGCGTGACACGCCAGCGTCCTTCAAGGCCTGCGCGTGTTTGTCGAGTTGGGTGGCGTTGGTCGACAGCGACAGATCGTCGATGCCGGGCAGGGCGGCGATGCGCCGGGACAGGCCGGCGATGTCGCGCCGTAGCAGCGGTTCGCCGCCGGTCATGCGGATGCGGCTGACGCCCAGCCGGGCGAAGGCGCCGATCAGGCGTTCGATCTCGTCAAAGGTGAGCCAGTGTTCGGGTTCTTCAAAGCCCTTGAAGCCTTCGGGCATGCAGTAACTGCACCGCAGGTCGCACCGGTCTGTCACCGACAGGCGCACGTAGTCGATGCGGCGGTTGAATTGGTCGATGAGGACAGGTGAAGTCATGGCGTGGGCGGCAGTTGGCAAGCAGGGGTTATATATGGAAAAATATAACCTATTAATCCCATCCCGGCTAGCCGGACAGGCATCAAGCATGAAGATCATCGGCATTGCGGGTTTTAGCGGCAGCGGCAAGACCACGCTGATCGAGCGCGTCATTCCGCAACTCATCGCGCGCGGGCTCAAGGTGGCGGTGATCAAACACACCCATCACGACTTCGATATGGATCGCCCCGGCAAGGACAGTTGGCGCGCGCGCGAAGCGGGGGCCGCGACGGTATTATTGTCGTCGGATCGCCGCACGGCACTGTTGACCGAACACCGTGATACGCCGCCGATGCTAGCCGATCTGCTGGCCAGGTTGCCGCCGTGCGATCTGGTTCTGGTTGAAGGCTACAAGCGCGAGGCCATCCCCAAGCTGGAAGTGCATCGCGCCGAAACCGATAAACCCTGGCTGTTTCCCGACGACCCGCATATTCTGGCCGTGGCGTCTGACGTTGCCGCGCCCAACGATTTCCCGCGCATCGACATCGATGCGATTCCACTCATCACCGACTTTATTCTGAACCATGCTCTCAGCTACCCAACTGCTTGAAAACCTGCTCGCCCGCGCCCGCAGCGTGACCGAAACCGAAACCGTGGCCATCTCCGCTGCGCTCGGACGTGTGCTTGCTGCGCCGCAAACCTCGTCGATTACCGTGCCGCCGCTGGATAACAGCGCGATGGATGGTTATGCCGTGCGCCTGGCCGATGTCGCCAAAGCGGGTGTCAGGTTGCCCGTGTCGCAGCGCATTCAGGCAGGAACCGTAGGTCAGCCACTGACTGCCGGGACAGCCGCACGCATCTTTACCGGCGCAGCCGTGCCCATGGGCGCGGATGCGGTGCTGATGCAGGAAGACTCTATCGCCGATGGCGAACTGGTGGTCATCAACGCGTTGCCACGGCCGGGCGAGAACATTCGCCGTGCCGGAGAAGACATTGAAACCGGTGCGCAGATTCTTGCTGCAGGGTCGCGCTTTGGCGCAGCTGAAATGGGGCTGGCTGCATCGGTCGGCCTGGCCGAAGTGCCGGTGTTCAAGCGGCTGAAAGTCGCATGCTTTTTCACCGGCGACGAACTGGTGACGCCCGGCGCGCCGCTGGCGCCCGGCCAGATCTACAACTCCAACCGCTATACGCTGACCGGGCTGGTCAACGATCTGGGCTGCGAGCTGATCGATCTCGGCATCGTGCCCGACACACTGGAAGCCACCGAAGCGGCGTTGGCCCGCGCGGCGCGTGAAGCCGATGTGGTTGTGACCAGCGGTGGCGTGTCGGTGGGCGAAGCGGACTATGTGAAAACGGCAGTTGAAAAGCTGGGCCAGGTCGAAATGTGGAAAGTGGCGATGAAGCCTGGCAAGCCGGTGGTCTATGGACAGGTAGGCCATGCTGACTTTATCGGCTTGCCCGGCAATCCGGTGTCGGCCTTCGTCACCTTTTGTTTGTTCGTGCGGCCGTTTCTGCTCAAGCGCATGGGCGTGGCCGATGTGTTGTACCGCGCGTTTGCGGCGCAGGCGGATTTTGCCTGGCCGAAGGCGGGCGCGCGCCGCGAGTTTTTACGTGCGCGCCTGCAATCCAACGGCAAGCTGGCGCTGTTCCCGAACCAGGGATCGGGGGTGCTGACCTCGTGCGCGTGGGCCGACGGACTGGTCGATCTTGAAGTGGGCCAGACCGTGCGGCCGGGCGACGCGGTGCGCTTCATTCCTTTTTCGGAGCTGCTCAAATGATGCTGCGCGTGCTGTACTTCGCCCGCCTGCGCGAGCGCTTCGGGCTGGCCGAAGAAAACGTGGACCTGGCCGGCGCCACCGCCACCGCCACCGCCGCCGATCTTGTCGCGCAGTTGCGGGCGCGCGGCGGCGCGTGGGCGGAAGAACTGGCCGCAGGCCGGGCGTTTCGCGTGGCGGTCAATCAGGACATCGTCATGCTCGATGCGGTTTTGCCGGAACACGCCGAAGTGGCGATTTTTCCGCCTGTGACCGGAGGCTGATGTGGTGAAGGCTGGTTTGATGAAGATAGTGGTCCAGACCGAGGCGTTTGATCTTGGCGCCGAAGTGGATGCAATGCGCAACGGCCGCACCGACATTGGCGCCATCGCCAGCTTTGTCGGCCTCGCGCGCGACATGAACGAAGGCAGCGGCGTGCAGGCGATGACGCTGGAACACTATCCCGGCATGACCGAAAAGGCGCTTGCCGCGCTGGTCGAGGAGGCGGCAACGCGCTGGGCGCTGCTCGACGTGACGGTGATCCACCGGGTCGGCCGCTTGCTGCCGGGCGATCCCATTGTGCTGGTGGCGGTGGCCAGCAGCCATCGCGGAGCAGCCTTCGCCGCCTGCGAATACATCATGGATGCGCTGAAAACCCGTGCGCCGTTCTGGAAGAAGGAAGAAACCCCCGAGGGCGAGCGCTGGGTGGATGCGCGGGTCAGCGACGACGCGGCCGCGGCACGCTGGAGCGCGTAATGCATCCGGGCATGACACGAATGCGTCATGAGGGGTGTCCTACTATCAGGGTTGCCCCGACTGGATGGAAGGAAGAAC
>JADMKH010000151.1:1805-2181 GCA_018780025.1 Thiobacillus sp. | reverse complement strand
CATGCGTTCGCTTGTTTCAGGATTGACCCCCGAAGCGCTCAACAGGATGGATGCTTATTGGCGTGCGGCCAATTACCTTTCGGTGGGACAGATTTACCTGCTGGATAACCCGCTCCTCAAACAGCCGCTGGAACGGGCACACATCAAACCCCGCCTGCTTGGCCACTGGGGTACCACGCCCGGTTTGAATTTCATCTATGCGCACATGAACCGGGCCATCAAGCAGCACGCGCTCAGCATGATTTATGTCACGGGCCCGGGCCACGGCGGTCCGGCGCTGGTGGCGAACACCTATCTTGAAGGCACGTATAGCGAGGTGTATCCAGACATTTCCCTGGATGAGGAGGGCATGCGGCGTCTGTTCCGTCAGTTTTCC
>JADMKH010000151.1:0-1795 GCA_018780025.1 Thiobacillus sp. | reverse complement strand
GCGGGATCCCCAGCCATGTCGCGCCGGAGACGCCCGGTTCCATTCACGAGGGCGGCGAACTGGGGTATGCGCTGCTCCATGCCTATGGCGCGGTATTCGACAACCCCGACCTCATCGCGTGTTGCGTGGTGGGCGACGGCGAGGCTGAAACCGGCCCGCTCGCCACGTCATGGCATTCCAACAAGTTTCTGGACCCGCGTCGCGACGGGGCGGTGCTGCCGATCCTGCACCTCAATGGCTACAAGATCGCCAATCCGGCCGTGCTTGCGCGCATTCCCCACGCCGAACTGGAAAGTCTGTTCGTGGGGTATGGCTATCGGCCCTACTTTGTGGAAGGCGATGAACCCGAAGCCATGCACCAGCTGATGGCTGCCACGGTCGATGCCGTGATCGCCGAAATACGCGACATCCAGCATCAGGCGCGAAACGGCAGCGAGTCCGGGCGTCCGCTCTGGCCGATGATCGTATTGCGTTCACCCAAGGGCTGGACCGGTCCGAAAGTGGTCGATGGCAAGCGAGCCGAAGGGTATTGGCGTTCGCACCAGGTGCCATTCGGCGAAATGGACAACCCGGAACATGTGCGGTTGCTGGAAAACTGGATGCGCAGCTACCGGCCAGAAGAATTATTCGATCCCCATGGCAGGCTCAAACCGGAACTGGCCGATCTCGCTCCGCGCGGCGAGCGGCGCATGGGAGCGAACCTTCATGCCAACGGCGGCAAGCTATTGCGCGACCTGCGCCTGCCGGACTTCCGCAACTACAAGGTGGACGTGCCTGCACCTGGCGGCGTGATGGGAGAATCCACCCGGACGATGGGCATATTCCTGCGCGATGTGATGCAGGGCAACCCGGACAACTTCCGCGTTTTCGGCCCCGACGAGACCAGTTCCAATCGGCTCGGCGCACTGTTCGAAGTCACCAACCGCACCTGGATGGCTGAGCGTTTCGACTTCGACGATCATCTCGCGCCCGACGGCCGCGTGATGGAAATCCTCTCCGAGCACGCCTGCCAGGGTTGGCTCGAGGGCTATCTGCTGACCGGTCGCCATGGCCTGTTCTCCTGCTACGAGGCTTTCATCCACATCGTCGATTCGATGTTCAACCAGCATGCCAAGTGGCTCAAGGTGTGCGGCGAGATTCCCTGGCGGCGGCCCATCGCCTCGCTCAACATCCTGCTGACCTCGCACGTCTGGCGTCAGGATCACAACGGCTTCTCGCATCAGGATCCCGGCTTCATCGACCACGTGATGAACAAGAAGGCCGACATTATCCGCGTCTATCTGCCACCGGATGCCAACACCCTGCTGGTTGTCGCCGACCGGTGCCTGAAGAGCCGCGACCTGGTGAATGTCATCGTCGCGGGCAAACAGCCCCAGCAGCAATGGCTGGATATGGATGCCGCCATCAACCACGCCGACGCCGGCATCGGCATGTGGGAGTGGGCTTGCAGCGATCAGGAGGGTGAACCGGACGTGGTGCTGGCAGCAGCAGGCGACGTGCCCACGCTGGAAATGCTGGCGGCGATCGACCTCCTGCGCCAGCTTGCGCCCGAGCTGAAAATCCGCTTCATCAATGTGGTCGACCTGATGACGCTGCAACCGCAGGAGGAGCACCCGCACGGCTTGTCCAGCAAGGAATTCGATTCCCTGTTCACCATCGACAAGCCGATCATCCTTGCCTATCACGGCTATCCCTGGCTGATTCACCGCCTCACCTACCGCCGCACCAACCACGGCAACCTGCACGTGCGCGGCTACAAGGAAGAAGGCACCACCACCACGCCGTTCGACATGGT
>JADMKH010000025.1 GCA_018780025.1 Thiobacillus sp. | reverse complement strand
CGGGCGCAGGGGGAGGCAGAGGCGCCGGAACAGGCTGGGGCGTGGGCGTCGGGGCGGGTGTCGGGACCGGTACGGGCTGAGGCGCAGGCGGCACCGTAGGCGGTTGCGTCGCGCAGGCCGACAGCAACAGGATGAACAACCATGGGCTTGCGTGTAACGGTTTCACAGGTGAATATGGCTCAGATCAAAAACACCCGTCGAGTATAACAATGGAGAGCACACGTTAATGGAAAGTCAGGGGCTGGAATGGTTGTTGCTGGAGGCGGGAATTGCGTTGGGACTGTTCATTTTCATCGTGTGGTGGACGATGAAGAAGTGAATTAGGGTGAAGCGGAACATGGGATCGAGCTTGGTCTGCGTTTCAATCCAACAAAACTTGTTGCGTGTCCTTGTTTGTTAACTAATATTTATTTAGCCAAACGATAAACCCGATATATACGGTTTAGGGAGGCAAAACTTTAATAAATTAAAACCACAAGGAGACAACATGAAGATTTTGATCAAGCCGACCTTTTTTGCGCTGACCATTCCTGCGCTCACCGCCATTTTCGCCCCTGCAGCCCAGGCTGACGAGCCACCGTGCCCGTTTTATGAAAACCGGTCGGGCCTTTGCGGCTATTACCATTCGGAAATCAGCCCAGCCCGCGCCTTCGCAGACACGGTGGCCACGCGCGGTAAGTGGGGCAATCCTTCGCAGCAACCCGTGATCCTCGACGTGCGCAGCACCTCGGAGTACAAGGCAGGTCATCCCGAGCATGCCTACAACGTACCGTATCCCTACATTTATCAGTATTGCGATGCCTCGGGCCGTACGGTTGATGGTGCCTGCAAGAAGAGCACGAGCCAGATTGCGCAGAATAACGACGACTTCGTGAACTATGTCAAGTCGGTCGTTCCGAACCCGGATACCCCGATCTACACGCTTTGCCGCACCGGCGTACGTAGCGTGTGGGCGGCCAACGTCTTGACCGACGCCGGCTACACCAACGTGCGCAACATCTGGGAGGGGTTCGTGGGCATCAATTTGACGGCACCCAAAGTGCAGGCTGATGGCGGCATTCTGGTAAAGCCGGTCGATCTTGATCATGACGGCAAATTGACTGACGAGGACAAGAGTGGCTGGCGTAATCACCAGGCGCTGCCGTATGACACCCGCCTGCTGCCGCCGCTGATCTACAAGCCAATGGCCGAACTCTACAAAATGATCGATTGAACCTGGCCGCCGCCGCCAGCCCCGCCTCAGGCGGGGTTTTTTTATTTACAAGGTGCGACGGCCTTGATGAAGAACGATGGGTTTAATGCAAAACCCTGGGCATCGAAAGCGTGAACTTGGGGATTTCGGCCTCGAACTTGATGCCGTCTTCTGCCACCATCTGATAGCTGCCATGCATGGTGCCGACCGGCGTCGCCATCGCGGTGCCGCTGGTGTATTCGAAACTTTCACCCGGCTGCAGCAGCGGCTGCTCACCCACCACGCCCAGCCCTTTGACTTCCTGCGTGATGTTTTCCGCGTCGGTGATGACCCAGTGGCGCGAGATCAGCTGCGCGGCCACGGTGCCCGTGTTGGCAATGGAAATAGTGTAGGCAAACACGTAACGATCGGACGCGGGGTCACTCTGTTCGGCCAGATACGCCGTGTTGACGGTGATGCTGATGTGATATTTGGTGCCTTCTGCCACGGGATTGCTCGTCGGAATGGAATGCGCTGAGTGTAACGCAATGACGCAACGGGCTGCTAAAATGCCGGGGTTTCCTCAAAATCCCGGAGCTTCACATGACGTATCGCATCGCCCCGTCCATTCTGTCCGCCAATTTTGCCAAATTGGGCGAAGAAGTCGATCTGGTGCTTGCCGCCGGCGCCGACATCGTTCACTTCGACGTGATGGACAACCATTACGTGCCCAACCTCACCATCGGCCCGCTGGTGTGCGAAGCCTTGCGCAAGCACGGCGTGACCGCGCCGATCGACGTGCACCTGATGGTGAAGCCGGTCGACCGCATCATTCCCGATTTCGCCAAGGCGGGCGCGACCTACATCACCTTTCACCCGGAAGCCTCCGAGCACGTTGATCGTACTATCGGCCTGATCAAGGAAAACGGCTGCAAGGCCGGCCTGGTGTTCAACCCGGCCACGCCGCTCGATGTGCTGGAATACACGCTGGACAAGATCGACATGGTGCTGCTGATGTCGGTCAACCCCGGCTTTGGCGGCCAGAAGTTCATCCCCTACGTGCTCGATAAAGCGCGCGCAGTGCGCAAGATGATCGATGACCGCGGTCTCAAGGTGAACATCGAGATCGACGGCGGCGTCGGCCCCGCCAACATTGCCGAAGTGGCACGTGCTGGCGTGGATACGTTTGTTGCCGGCTCGGCTATTTTCGGCGCCGCCAAGGACAGCGATCCGCAGCGTTACAACAGCGTCATCGCCGCGATGCGCGCTGAACTGGCCAAGGTCTGAAAATTGATGCGCGGTGCGGGGATTCCCTCGCGCCGCATGTTGAACTGAAGCCGTTTACCGCTTAACGAAACAACACTGAAAAATAATGAATTTCCCGCTTCCCATTAAAGCCGTTGTCATCGACCTTGACGGTACCCTGCTCCATACCGCACCCGATCTGGCTCACGCAGCCGAGCTGATGATGGCCGACCTGGGCAAGCCCTGCCCGTCGTTGGAGACCATTTCCACCTATATTGGTAATGGCGTCTCTCGTCTGGTCAAGCGCGTGCTCACCGGCGAGATGGATGCCGAGCCCGATGCCATGCTGTTCGAGCAAGCCATCGCCCTGTATCAAAAGCATTACGGCGAACACGTGTCGCTGCATTCGCGTCCGTTCGCCGGCGTGGTCGAAGGTCTCGATGCCTTTAAGGCGATGGGCGTGCATGTGGCCTGTATCACCAACAAGGCGGCAGCGTTCACGCATCCGCTGTTGAAGGACACCGGCCTGTTCGATTATTTCGAACTGATCCTGTCCGGTGATTCGCTGCCCAAGCGCAAGCCCGATCCGCTGCCCTTGCTGCACGCCTGCGAAGTGTTCAAGGTAAAACCGGCCGAATTGTTGCTGATTGGCGATTCGCTCAACGACACCCAGGCCGCACGTGCGGCGGGTTCCCCCGTGTTCTGTGTGCCCTATGGATACAACCGTGGGCGTCCGGTGAGTGAGCTTGATCTGGATGCAGTGGTGCCCAGTCTGGTCGAGGCGAGCAAACTCGTCTGCAAGGCGAACTGATCATGGAGATGCCCGTGAAATTCAAGCGATGGTGTGACTGAAACGCGTTTTTCCACGTTTCATTTTTCGCCTTTCACTTTTTCACGGAGTCATCATGACCGAACAAGATTTTTTTGACCTTGCCCGACAGGGATTCAACCGGATTCCGCTGGTGCACGAACTGCCCGGCGATCTGGAAACGCCGTTGTCGGTGTATCTCAAACTCGCCAACGTGCCCTATACCTACCTGCTTGAATCGGTGGTGGGCGGCGAACGCTTCGGCCGCTATTCCTTTATCGGCCTACCGGCACGCACCGTATTAAGAGTGCGCGCGCATCTGCTGACGGTAGAAACCGATGGCAAGGTGGTTGAGGAATACAACCTGCCCGATCCGCTGGCTTTCATTGCCGAGTTCCAGGCGCGCTTCAAGGCCGCGCCGGTCGCCGGGTTGCCGCGATTTACCGGCGGGCTGGCCGGCTATTTCGGCTACGACACCATTCGCTACATTGAAAAGCGTTTGGCCGACAAACATAAGGATGACGTGCTGCACACGCCGGACATCCTGTTGATGTTGACCGAAGAACTGGCGGTGTTCGACAACCTGGCCGGCAAGCTTTATCTCATTACGCACGCCGACCCGATGCAGCAGGATGCCTATGCGCTGGGACATTTGCGCTTGCAGGCGCTGGCCGAGCAACTGCGCGCGCCGGTGACGCTGCCGGTTGAGCCGGTTGCCGACACGGCCGAGCCGACCTCCGAGTTTGGTGAGGCCGAATTCAAGGCTGCCGTGCAAAAGGCCAAGGATTACATCGCAGCAGGCGACGTGATGCAGGTGGTGATTTCCCAGCGCATGGCGCGACCGTTTGCGGCGTCGCCGCTGTCGCTGTATCGCGCACTGCGCAGCCTCAATCCGTCGCCCTACATGTTTTATTACGACCTTGGCGGATTCCACATCGTCGGTTCGTCGCCCGAAATTCTGGTGCGGCTGGAAGGCGATACCGTCACCCTGCGTCCCATCGCCGGCACCCGTCCGCGCGGATTGACGCGCGAGGACGATCAGCGTCTGGGCGAGGAGTTGCTGGCCGATCCCAAGGAATGCGCCGAGCATCTGCAACTGCTGGATCTGGGGCGCAACGACACCGGGCGCGTCGCCGTCACCGGCAGCGTCAAGGTCACCGAGCACATGCTGGTCGAGCGCTATTCGCACGTCATGCACATTGTTTCCAACGTCGAAGGCAAGCTGAAACCGGGGCTTTCCGCGCTCGACGTGCTGCGCGCGAGTTTTCCGGCAGGTACCGTTTCGGGCGCACCCAAGGTGCGGGCGATGGAAATCATCGACGAACTCGAACCGAGCAAGCGCGGCATCTACGCCGGTGCAGTGGGCTATCTCGGCTTCAATGGCGATATGGACCTGGCCATCGCCATCCGCACCGCCGTGATCAAAAACGGCATGCTGTATGCGCAAGCCGGCGCCGGAATCGTCGCCGACTCGGTGCCTGAAAATGAATGGATTGAAACCCTGAATAAAGCCCGTGCCGTTATCCGTGCAGCCGAGTTGGCGCAGGCGCGGTTCGGCGGGGAGGTGGAATAATCATGCTGCTGATGATCGACAACTACGACAGCTTCACCTACAACCTGGTGCAGTATTTCGGCGAGCTCGGCGAGGACGTCAAAGTCATTCGCAACGACGAAATCGACCTCGCCGGCATTGCCGCGTTGAAGCCCGACCACATCGTCGTCTCGCCCGGCCCCTGCACGCCGAACGAAGCCGGCGTATCGGTGCCGCTGATCAAGGAATTCTCCGGCAAGATTCCCATCCTCGGTGTTTGCCTGGGCCACCAGAGCATCGGCCAGGCCTTTGGCGGCACGATCATCCGTGCCAAGGAGTTGATGCACGGCAAGACCTCGATGATCCATCACCTGGACACGGGGGTCTTCAAGGGCTTGCCCAATCCCTTCCGCGCCACCCGCTACCACTCGCTGGTGATCGAGCGCGAAACGCTGCCGGACTGCCTGGAGATCACCGCGTGGACCGACGACGGCGAAATCATGGGGGTGCGCCACAAAACGCTGGTGGTCGAGGGGGTGCAGTTCCATCCTGAATCCATCCTCACCGAACACGGCCACGCCATGCTGGCCAACTTTCTGAAGGAGCGGGTGTGATGCAGTACAAGGATATCCTCACCCTGCTGCTCGATCGCCACGACCTGCCGCGCGACACCATGCTTGCCGCCATGCGTGCATTGATGGGCGGCGAATACACGCCTGCGCAGATCGCCGGTTTTCTGGTGGCGTTGCGGATGAAGGGCGAGACCGTGACCGAAGTTGCTGCTGCTGCCGCCGTCATGCGCGAGTTGTCGATCAAGGTGCCGCTCGCGGGCGTGGAGCATCTGGTCGACACCTGCGGCACCGGCGGAGATGGTGCGCACACCTTCAATATTTCCACTGCGGCAGCGTTTGTCGCGGCAGCGTGCGGCGCGCGCGTGGCCAAGCACGGCGGGCGCTCGGTGTCGTCCACCTCGGGCAGCGCCGACGTGCTGG
>JADMKH010000313.1 GCA_018780025.1 Thiobacillus sp. | reverse complement strand
AATACGATCCGAACCGTGTCTTTGACCAGCCCGAGGACGCCGACTCGGTCTGGCAAGGCACCTACCACGAGAAAGGCGCCGAACTGTATCCCGAGTGGGATCATGGCCGCCAGCATTACCGCAAGAACTGGTGCGTGATACGGGAAAAGCCCGTCACCCCGGTCTACGACGACTTTTATCGCGACACCCTCGGCAAGCATGCGGGCCTGGTCAAACATCTGCGCAAAAAGTTTGAAGCGCTGCGCGATGAAAACCGCCTCGAAAAACGGCAAACCCAGGGCGACGAAATCGACCTCGATGCCTTGATCGAAGCGCTGGCCGACGCCCGCGACGGCAGCGAAATGAGCGACCGGCTGTTCATGCGCACCCACCGCGCCGACCGCAACATCGCCGTGGCTTTTCTGGTCGACATGAGCGGCTCGACCAAGGGCTGGATCAACGAGGCCGAGCGCGAGGCGCTGATTCTGCTGTGTGAAGCGTTGGAATTGCTGGGCGACCGCTATGCGATTTACGGTTTTTCGGGCACCACGCGCAAACGCTGCGAACTGTTCCGCATCAAGACCTTTGACGAGCGCTACGACAACGAGGTGAAAGCGCGCATCTCGGGCATCCGGCCGCAGGAATACACCCGCATGGGGTTTGCCCTGCGCCACATGACCAAGCTGCTGAACCAGGTCGAAGCCAGGACCCGCGTGCTGGTCACGCTGTCGGATGGTCGTCCGGACGATTACTTCGATGTCTATCGCGGCGTCTATGGCGTCGAGGACACGCGCATGGCGTTGATGGAGGCCAGCCGCACCGGCATCCACCCCTTTTGCATCACGCTCGACCGCGAAGCCCGCGACTACCTCCCGCACATGTACGGCGCGGCGCGTTACATCATTCTGGATGACGTGAGACAATTACCGGTGAAAGTCACCGACATTTACCGACGTATCACGACATGAGTTCAGACGAAATAAAAGTAGGGTATTTCTACAGCAACGGTGCCTATGGCCGTACCTGGGGGGTGCGCCAGCTGGCAGAAATCGGCGCAGACGCCGAAACCGGCGAACCGGTTTTTCACTTCAAGGGCATTGCCGGCACCTGCCGTCGCAAGAAAGGCCATTGCAGCCCGGTTGAATTCGCGCGCTGGGCCAAATACCAGGTTGCGCTGCATGAGAACGACTGGAAGCGCGTGGGCGGCGAAGAATTGACGCCGGCAGGATCTCAGGAAGCCTGATCGGCGGCAGGCAAGTCCACCGCGGGGTCGTCTTCAAGTACCACCGCATCCTGCGTGGCCAGGTATTCCATGATCGCGTAAGTCAACGTGCTGCACCCTGTTCCGTCCAGCGCTGAAATGGCAAACACCGGGCCGTGCCAGTCGTAGTCCTTCACAAACTGGTCGACCACGGCCTTGCGTTCAGCCTCGTCCACCATATCGATCTTGTTCAGCACCAGCCAGCGCGTCTTGTCGAACAGCGCCTGATCGTATTTGCGCAACTCCTCAACGATGGCACGCGCTTCGTACACGGGATCGCCACCTTCCCAGCGCGGCGAAATATCGACCAGATGCAGCAACACCCGCGTGCGTTGCAGGTGGCGCAAAAACTGGTGGCCCAGCCCTGCACCTTCTGCCGCGCCCTCGATCAGTCCGGGAATATCGGCAATGACAAAGCTGCGTTCACTGTCCACCCGCACCACACCCAGGTTGGGCGCCAGCGTGGTGAACGGATAATCGGCTACTTTCGGGCGAGCGGCCGACACCGCACGGATGAACGTCGACTTGCCCGCATTCGGCATACCCAGCAGGCCCACATCAGCCAGTACCTTCAATTCCAGCGCCAGTTCCCATTCCTCGCCCGGCTCACCGAGCGTGTGCTGGCGGGGTGCGCGATTGGTGCTGGACTTGAAATGCTGGTTACCCAGGCCACCCTTGCCGCCTTTGGCCAGGCAAACCGTCTGGCCGTCTACTGCCAGATCGGCCACCACTTCACCGCTGTTGATGTCGGTGAATACGGTGCCCACCGGCACACGCACGATGAGATCATCTCCGCCTTTGCCGTAGCATTGCGCGCCGCGCCCGTTTTCGCCTTTTTGCGCCTTGAAGATGCGTTTGAAGCGAAACTCGACCAGGGTGTTGATGTTGCGGTCAGCCACCACAAACACACTGCCGCCGCGACCACCATCGCCGCCGTCAGGCCCGCCCTTGGGAATGAATTTTTCCCGGCGAAACGATGCACTGCCGTCGCCGCCGTTGCCAGCCAGCACCTCGATTTTCGCTTCGTCGATAAATTTCATTTTCGGGTTCTCCCACAAACAAAAAAGCCCCATCCGGCGGACAGGGCTTTTTGGCTGACTGCGTCAGTCTTAGTTCAAATCAGATCAAGCCGCAACTGACTCGATCGCGATTGGCACGACACGAACCATTCTGCGACGGGCAGCGCCCTTGACTTCGAACTTGACCGTGCCGTCGGCTTTGGCAAACAAGGTGTGATCCTTGCCAATGCCCACGTTGTCGCCGGGGTGGAACTGGGTACCGCGCTGGCGCACGATGATGTTGCCCGCTATAACCAGTTCGCCGCCATAACACTTGACGCCCAGACGTTTCGATTCCGAGTCGCGGCCGTTACGTGAACTGCCGCCTGCTTTCTTGTGTGCCATGTTTCGTGCTCCTTATGCCGTGATGCCGCCGATTTGCACTTCGGTGAAGTGCTGACGATGGCCCTGGCTCTTGCGATAATGCTTGCGACGGCGCATTTTAAAGATTTTGATCTTGTCGCCGCGCGCCTGGTTCAGCACAGTGGCTGTAACCGTGGCGCCACGCAGCATGGGCGCGCCCATTTTGATGTCGGCACCATCGCCTACCATCAGCACCTGATCAAAGGTGATCTCGCTGCCGATGTCGGCTTCGAGCTTTTCAATTTTAAGTTTATCGCCGGCGCTCACGCGGTATTGCTTGCCGCCGGTTTTGATGACTGCGTACATTGGGGATCTCCAACCAATTTCGAACCCAGGAAAGCGCAAGATTTTAGCTGTGAACACCCATTGAGTCAAACTATTTAAACCGCCCCACCCCGACAATCCCAGAGAAGCGATGAAAAACCTCGGCCAGACTGCTAACATTGTGGGCTTTTCCAATAACAAGCTGCCTATCGTGTCTCTGGAGAGCCTGCAATCCTTTCTGACCGACGACATGCATGCCGTCGATCAAGTCATCCGCAAAAGCCTGTATTCAGATGTGGTGTTGATCCGCCAGGTCTCCGAATACATCATTAATAGCGGTGGCAAGCGCCTGCGCCCGGCATTGGTGCTGCTGGCGGCCGGCTGTTTTGATTATCAGGGTCGCGCCCACCACGAGCTTGCAGCCGTGGTTGAGTTCATTCACACCGCCACCTTGCTGCACGACGATGTGGTCGACGAGTCTGAACTGCGGCGCGGCCGCGAAACCGCCAATGCCCTGTTTGGAAATGCCACCAGCGTCCTGGTGGGCGACTTTCTCTACTCGCGCGCATTCCAGATGATGGTCGCGGTCGACAACATGGAAGTCATGCGCATCCTGTCCGACGCCACCAACACCATTGCCGAAGGCGAAGTGCTGCAACTGCTCAATTGCCACGATCCCGACATCGACGAAGAGAATTACCTGCGCGTCATCCGCTACAAGACCGCCAAGCTGTTCGAGGCCGCGGGCCGGCTGGGTGCGGTCATCAGTGGCGGCACGGAAGCAGAGAAAGACGCTCTGGCCCGCTACGGCATGCATCTCGGCACTGCATTTCAGCTGGTCGACGATGTGCTGGACTACTCCGGCGACTTTCTCAAGACCGGCAAGAACATCGGCGACGACCTCGCCGAAGGCAAACCTACCCTCCCGCTGCTCTACGCGATGAAGCACGGAACAGCCGAGCAGGCCGCCAGCATCCGCAAGGCGATCAAGCACGGCGGACTGACCGAATTCCAGAGCGTTCTCGCCGCAATCAAGGATACGCGCGCCCTGCAATACACGCGCGAAGCCGCAAAACGCGAAGCCGAAACCGCCAATGCAGCTATTTCTTGCTTACCTGATTCAAATTCCAAATCAGCTTTGCTACAATTAGCGGCTTTCGCGGTTGACCGTAGTTTTTAACCGCGCAGTTTTAATCTCCCGTTAGTTCTTCAAATAGAGTTTCAGTTCACCACTGATCTCGCCATCTGCCTCGGGGCGTAGCTCAGCCTGGTAGAGTACTGCGTTCGGGACGCAGGAGTCGGAGGTTCGAATCCTCTCGCCCCGACCATTATTCCCATTCTGGTTCAATGTCTTGCGCGGTAACGCCGGCCTCATTCGTGGCGCCCTTACACGCGCATACATCTCCAGAACCGAATTGACACACAAACTGTACGGACTTCCGGCCCGCCGATGCGGCTAGAATGACGCTTTTAACGCAGGAGCCCAGCATGTCCGAACCCGTTGTTTTTGATAAAAACCCCGCCGAACTTGAACTCGAACCAGGTGAATACTGGTGGTGTTCGTGCGGCCGTTCGATGACGCAGCCGTTTTGTGATGGTTCGCACGAAGGCACCGACATGGAGCCGGTGTCGTTTGTGGTTGAGGAAAAAACAACCGTGTGGCTATGCAACTGCAAGCACACCAAAACCAAACCCTTTTGTGATGGTTCGCATAACGAGCTGGCCGACGACATTTTCTAAAGCAGTACTGAACAAACCCCGCAGTCAGGTTTCTGTCTAAATGCGCCTCTCAGCCACGACCGACCCGGCCAAATGTCGGGTTTTTTGTGCGCGACCGTCAAACTGCTGAACAAAAGTCGTTTTGTTTTTTCATGCGTGGTGAGTGATGCCGCCAAAGCTAGCAGGATTGAAAGAGCGTGGTTACATACTGGTTATATGCCGCCAATAAAAGCAAAAAGCCACCGGTTAAGGCGGCCTAAATGCTTGATTATATTGGTGCCGCTTGTCGGAATCGAACTGACGACCTACCGCTTACAAGGCGAATGTGTGAAGCTCTGAAAGCCCCGCCGTTGCTAGTATAAACGAAAGGCGGTAGAATTGTTGTCACCCACTTGTCACCCGAGACAGAAAATGGCAACAATCAGAAAACGCGGCGAATTGCAGTGGCAAGCCATCGTGAAACGGCGCGGGCATCCTCTCGTCTCGAAGACCTGGGACACGCGAAAAGAGGCGGAAGCCTGGGCGCGACAGATTGAAAGCGAAATGGATCGCGGCGTCTTCGTGAGCCGCGCGGAAGTCGAGCGAACGACGCTGAACGATCTCATCGAGCGTTATCGCATTGAAGTGCTGCCGTCGAAGCTCGGCAAGCACTTTAAGCCGTCGCTTAACGTGCTCGATGAACACCTGGGCAAATATTCGCTCGCTGCGTTGTCACCGAAGCTCGTCGCTGGCTTCCGTGATAAGCGCACGAAAGCGGGGTTGTCGGCTTCGACGGTCAAGAAAGAAATCAACCTGTTGTCAAAGCTCATAGACATCGCCGGCAAAGAGTGGGGCATCTCCCTGTCGGCGAACCCGTGCGCCATGGTGTCTCGGCCGGTCGAAAAGAACGCCAGGGATCGCCGCCTGTGCGCGGACGAGGAAAGGTATCTGCTGGCCGCTTGCGAGCCACACGTTGCCCTTCTCGCCCGCTTCGCGCTTGAGACCGCCGCGCGCCTGGGCGAGCTGCTGGCGGTGCGCTGGGCTGACGTTGATATAACGAAGCGCGTGGTGTTGATTCGCGGCATTGATGAGCGCGGCACGAAGTCAGGCGACGCGCTCCGGGCTGTCCCGCTGGCTACAGCGGCCGTTTCCGTACTCGATGAACTAAAGAAGCTGTCGCGCGGGATCGACCGGGTGTTCTATTGGTGGAAA
>JADMKH010000164.1:5476-5845 GCA_018780025.1 Thiobacillus sp. | reverse complement strand
TATCTGATCGAGAAGTCGCTGTCGGTGGACAACGTGTTCGTCTTCCTGCTGATCTTCACCGCCTTCCACGTTGCTCCCGAATTCCAGCGCCGGGTGCTGATTTACGGCGTGCTGGGCGCCATCGTCATGCGCGCCATCATGATCCTGGCCGGTGCCTGGGTGGTGCGCGAGTATTCCTGGGTGCTCTATCTCTTCGGCGCCTTCCTGGTCGTCACCGGCATACGCATGCTGGTCATGGCGGAGAAGGTGCCCGATCTGGAGAAGAATCCAGTACTGAAATTTGCGCGTCGGCATCTACGCATCGCCGAGGGCGATCACGGCGAGAAATTCAGCGTGATGAAGGACGGTGTGCGCTATTTTACGCCGCTG
>JADMKH010000164.1:0-5466 GCA_018780025.1 Thiobacillus sp. | reverse complement strand
GATCCTGATCGAGGTCACCGATCTGGTGTTCGCGGTGGATTCCATCCCGGCCATCTTCGCCATCACCACCGACCCCTTCATCGTCTTCACCTCCAACATCTTCGCCATCATGGGCCTGCGCGCGCTGTACTTCCTGCTGGCCGACGTGGCGGATCGTTTTCATCTGCTGAAATATGGCCTGGCCATGGTGCTCACCTTCATCGGCACCAAGATGCTGATCCTGCCGTGGTATCACGTGCCGGTGGGCGCTTCGCTGGCCATCGTCGCGGTGCTGATCGGGTCGAGCGTGATTGCCAGCCTGATCGCCACCCGCAAGAGAGCGGATTGATGCTGCTGCGCTGGCTTGGCGTCGTGCTGCTCGCGACCGGCCTCGGCGGCTGCGCCGAGCCGCCCTACACCAACGTCGACAACGCCGAGTTGAAAGCCTTGCTGGCGCAAGGCGTGCCGCTGTACGACATCCGCCGGCCGGATGAATGGCGCGCGACCGGCGTGGTGGAAGGCAGCCGCACGCTGACTTATGTGGACAAGAGCGGACGGCCGAATCCGGAATTCCTGCCGCGCTTTGCCGCCGAGGTGGGCAAGCACGACCCGGTCGTGCTGATCTGCCGCACCGGCAACCGCACCGACAAGCTGGCGCGCGAACTGGCGGAGCGGGGCTATACGCAGGTCTACACCGTGCGCAACGGCGTCCCCCGCTGGGTCAGCGAGGGCAATCCCATCGTCAAGAACTGAACGCAAACCATGACCGACACCGCCGCCGTCTCCAAACCCGCCGCCAATCCGCTGATCGAACTGCTGATCACCCTGATCGTCCCCTCGCTGATCCTGATGAAGTTGAGCGGTCCGGAGGATATGGGCGCCGTCAATGCGCTGCTGCTGGCGCTGGCCTTTCCGCTGGCCTGGGGCGTGCGGGATTTCCTCGCGCGGCGCAAGCTCAACCTGTTCGCCGCGCTGGGCCTGGTCAGCATTCTGCTCACCGGCGGCATCGGCCTGCTGCAACTGGATACGCAGTGGCTGGCGATCAAGGAAGCGGCGGTTCCCGGCCTGATCGGCCTGGCCGTGGTCGTCTCCGCCTATATCGGCAAGCCGCTGGTGCGGGTGTTGCTGTTCAGCCCGGCGCTGATGAACGTCGAGCGGATCCAGCAGAGTCTGGACCAGCGCGGCACCGGCGACGTCTTCGAGGCCCGCCTGAAAACGGCCACCTGGATGCTGGGCGGCTCCTTTTTCTTCTCCGCGGTCATGAACTACATCCTCGCCACCTGGATCGTTGTGAGTCCGGCCGGTACGGCAGCCTTCAATGAGGAACTGGGACGCCTGACCCTGCTGAGCTACCCCATGATCGCGCTGCCGTCGATGCTGATCATGGCGGCGGTGTTGTACTACCTGACGCGCTCGATCCGCGAACTTGCCGGACTGAAACTCGCCGAGGCGCTCAAGCACTGAGGCTGCTGAAGCCTTTGTGTTTACCTGTTTTAACTGGATGAAAGGGCCGCAAGCATGAACAGCAAACCTGAACGCGACGTGGAAAAGACCTACCCGCTGCCGGACTTCATTGCGAAGTTGCGGCGCCTGGCCGATGCGCTCGAACAGGGCGAACGCTTTGAAATCCAGATCGCGGGCGAAAGAATCTCGGTGCCGGTGCGGGCGATCTGCAATATCGAACACGAACGCGAAGGCGCGTCGGAAGAAATCGAATTCCAGATCAAATGGGAGAACCCGCAATGAACCCTGAACAGCAAAAATCCATCCTCGCCATCGCCCTGTTTGCCGCTTTCGCCGATGGTGCCAAGCACGACCGCGAGCGCGAGGAAATCCGTCGCATCGCCGAGTCCCTGGGGGGCGAAGCGGGGGCGCCCGATCTCGCCCGGCTTTATCAGGACGTGCTGCTCAAGCGGGTGAGCGTGGGCACGGCCGCCGCCACGCTGGTTGAGCCTGGCGAGCGCCAACTGGCGTATGAAATGGCGGTGTGCGTGTGCGACGCCGACGGCCGCCAGAGCGAGGCCGAGCAGCGCTTTCTGGATGAGCTGAAAGCCCTGTTGAAACTCGATGCGGGACAAACCGCCGCCTTCGAGCGCGAGGCCGACGTCATCGTCGAACTCAGCGAGGCAGCGGCGCCCGCCGCCGCTGCGATCACAACAGCGGCAGGCGTTGCCGTCGCGTCCGGCCCGGTGGTGGCGGCGCAGCCGAACGTGTCCGAGGCGGAGCTGGACAAGTCCATCCTCAACTACGCCCTGATGAACGGCGCGCTGGAACTGCTGCCGCAGTCGTGGGCGTCCATGGCGATCATTCCGCTGCAGATCAAGATGGTGTATGGCATCGGCCGCGCCCACGGGGTTAGCCTCGACCAGGGCCACATCAAGGAATTCATCGCCGCCGCCGGGGTGGGCCTCACCTCGCAATACCTCGAACAGTTCGGCCGCAAGCTGCTGGGCGGGCTGCTCGGCAAGGCCGCCGGCAAGACCTTCGGCAATATCGGCGGCGCGGCCACCGGCATGGCCTTCTCCTTTGCCACCACCTACGCGCTGGGGCAGCTCGCCAAACGCTATTACGCAGGCGGCCGCGTGATGAATACGCAAGTGCTGCGCGACAGCTTCCAGAACCTGCTCGGCCCCGCCAAACAGATGCAAACGCAATACCTGCCGCAAATCCAGCAGCAGGCTGGCACGCTCGACATGGGCCGGGTCATGGCCATGGTGCGCGGCGCCTAATTAAGCTAAAGGCCGCCCATGAAGCTGTTTTCCGCCCTCTACGCCCGCGCCATGCAATGGTCGCGGCATCGCCACGCACCGTGGTATCTGGGCGGGATGAGCTTCGCCGAATCGTCGTTCTTCCCGATTCCGCCGGATGTGATGCTCGCGCCGATGAGTCTGGCCAACCCGTCCAGGGCCTGGCGTTTTGCCCTGATCACCACGCTGGCGTCGGTGGCCGGCGGCCTGTTCGGTTATCTGATTGGTCATTACGGCTTTGACGTCATCGAGCCGTGGCTGCGCACCACCCAATATTGGGCGAGCTATGAGGTCGCGGTGGACTGGTTTGGTCGCTGGGGCTTCTGGGCGGTTTTCATCGCCGGCTTTTCGCCGATCCCCTACAAGGTCTTCACCATTGCCGCCGGCGCTCTGTCGATGGCGCTGCTGCCCTTCACCCTGGCCTCGCTGATCGGGCGCGGTGCGCGTTTCTTTCTGGTTGCCGGGCTGATGGCCTGGGGCGGCGCGCGTATGGAAGCGGTGCTGCACCGTTATATCGACCGCTTGGGGTGGGCGACCGTCGCACTGGTCGTGATCGGCGCGTTGCTTTATCAATGGGCAGGCGCGTCTTGAGCGGATCGGCGTATGCCGGCCAGCGCGTTGCCCTGCTCACGCAACACGGCAAGGAGCGCGTGATCGCGCCGGTGCTGGATGCCGCGCTCGGCTGCCGGGTCGAGCGGGTGGATGGCTTCGATACCGATACCTTGGGCAGCTTCACCCGCGACATCCCGCGCGCCGGCACCCAGATCGAGGCGGCGCGCCGCAAGGCGCGCATCGGCATGGAACGGTCCGGCCTGCCGCTGGGGCTGGCGAGCGAAGGCGCTTTCGGCCCCGACCCGATGGCCGGCCTGTTTCCATGGAATGTCGAGGTGCTGGTTTTTATCGACGACGAACGCAGCATCGAGGTGACAGGCATGGCGCAGCAGGCGACGCGCTTCGCCCATCTGCTCACGGACGACTGGGAAGCCGCCGCGCAATTCGCCAGCCAGGCCGGATTCCCCGAGCATCATCTGGTGGTGCGCCCGCAAGGCCAGGACGACCCGCGTATCGAAAAAGGCCTTACCACCTGGGCGACGCTCGAAGCCGCTTTCCATCGCGCATGCACCCAGGCGGAAAACGGCCAGGCGTTTCTGGAGCACGACGCCCGCGCCCACGCCCATCCCACGCGTAGGGACGTCATCCGTCTGGCTGCCGTAGACCTCGCGGCCAGACTGAATTCACCTTGTCCGGCTTGCGGCGCGCCGGGCTTCTGGGTCGTGGAGCGGCTGGCCGGTCTGCCCTGCGCCGACTGTGGCGCGCCGACGCGGGAAACGCGTGCCCATATCCACGGCTGTCTCAAGTGCACGCATCGCGAGACGCGCGCGCGGGTGGGCGTGGAACATGCCGATCCGGGGCGATGCGACTATTGCAACCCCTGATGCCCGGCAGTTCCTGAATCAGACGTGCATCCGGTAAGCTAGTCGAATGCCGCTCAACATTGACTCCCCACTCGCTCGCCGTGTCGCGGCGCTCGCGTTTCTGATCCTCATTTTCGGGCTCACCTTCTGGGTGTTGTCGCCGTTTTTCGCTTCACTGGCCTGGGCGGGGATTCTTGCGTATGTCACCTGGCCGCTCCATCAGCGGCTGCTCCATCGGCTGCCCGAGCGCCCCAATCTCGTCGCGTTGCTGATGACGCTGGGGGTGGCGGCCACCCTGTTGCTGCCGCTGGTCTGGATAATGTTCACCGTGGCGGTTGTGGCGGCGGCTACGGCAACGTTCCAGCAGCTCATGACGCACGGCTTGCCGCCGCTGCCCGCCGCCGTGCACGCCTGGCCGGGCGGCGAATGGTTCGTCGCGCAATACCAGCGTGTGCAGGGCGACCCCGCCTGGCTGCACGCGCAGATTGGCCTGCTGGGCCTTAACGATACCGCTTCTCTGAAAGCGCTGGCCGGCGGCGTCGGGCGCAACACGGCGAAATTCGGCCTGGCGGTGTTCGCGCTGTTCTTCCTGTATCGCCACGGCGACAGCATGCTGGCGCAGTTTCGCGGGGTGGCCACGCGTTGGCTGGGCGAAGCCGCGCGCGGCTATATTCACTCGGTCGGCGTGACGGTGCGTGCCGTGGTGTTTGGCATTGTGCTGACCGCGCTGGCGCAGGGCGTGCTCGCCGGACTGGGCTACTGGGTGGCGGGGATTGAAGCGCCGGCATTGTGGGGCGCGATAACCGCGCTGGTGTCGCTGATTCCTTTCGTCGGCCCGGTGGTGTGGATAGGACTTTCAATCGGATTGTTGGCGCATGGCGAAACCCAGGCCGCGCTGGGCCTGTTTTTGTGGGGGGCGCTGGTGGTGAGCTGGATCGATAACCTGATCCGCCCGCTGGTCATCAGCGGGCCGACGCGGATTCCGTTTTTGCTGGTGTTTCTGGGTGTGCTCGGCGGCCTCAATGCCTTCGGCCTGATTGGCCTGTTTCTGGGGCCGGTGCTGCTCGCGGTGTCGGTCGCCATCTGGCGCGAATGGCAGGTGCACGCGCGTTCGGGCTGAACGCGGCGCCAGCAGCAAGGTGCTGGCGGGGTGCGCTTGGTGGTATCCTTGCACCCTGCGCATGGCTGGTATGCGCGCATCCCCCGTCGTTTACGCGACCCTTGTACGTATCTCCAACAACGCAACATTCGGACAGACACCCTTAGCAGCCATGACCAACCCCAAAATGACCTACGCCGGATTTCACCATGACAAGCATGGCATC
>JADMKH010000162.1 GCA_018780025.1 Thiobacillus sp. | reverse complement strand
CGGCAAAGTATTGCCGACCTACACATGCAATCCCGTTTAATGCGTGCCGGATCAACAGTCAGGCCTCACCGGATTTTCGGAATGAATGTATCTGGACGCTTTCACGGACCTGCGGGATGCAGCGCATGAATCACCGTGGCACTGGTTTTGAGGCCCTGCTGAATCATGAGTTCGATCTGGGGGGCAAAGTAGGGCAGGGTGATGTTCAGTACGATCAGCCCTACTCCCAGGGTGATGGGAAAGCCAATGGCAAAAATGTTGAGCTGGGGTGCGGAGCGGGTCAGGATACCTAGCGCCAGGTTGGTCATCAGCAGAATGGCAATGATGGGCAATGCTAATTGCAGGCCCACGGCAAACACGGTGGAACCAAAGGAAGCCAAGTTGTAGAACCCGATCGCGGATAGCGGCTGCGTGCTGACAGGCAGGCTCTGGAAGCTCTCAACCAGGATGCCGATCAGCAGCAGATGGGCGTTAATCGCCAAAAATACCAGCGCCGCCAGCATGTTGAAAAACCGGGCAAGTACCAGCGTCTGGCCGGCACTTTGCGGATCGAAGAAAGAGGCAAAGCCCAGGCCCATTTGCAGACCAACGATTTCACCGGCCGCTTCGACCGCAGCGAAAACGACGCGCATGGTGAAACCGATCGCCACGCCGATGAGCAACTGCTGCACCAGAATGAACAGGCCATGCCAGGACCCCAGTCCCACGTCGGGCATCGGCGGCAGGGTGGGCGCAATGATCAGGGCAATGAAAACGCCGAGGCCGATTTTGACGCGTCCGGGCACGGCGCGGTGACCGAATATCGGTGCCACCATGAGGAGTCCGAGTATGCGGGTGAGCGGCCAGATGAAGCTGATCAGCCAGGCGTTGAGCTGGGCATCGGTGAGGCTGATCATGGAATATTGAGTGGGTTGATTCGCGTTCGCATAGGAGTCGAGACGCGAAGACAAGCCGCAGACAGTGCTGTAGCACGGCAGAGCGTGGTTGTTGCCGATTGATCGGCTTTACAACCACGGCCTACTCCTCGCGGGTAAGGCGTAGTCGACAAAGTATCGGCTCCTATGCGAACGCTAATTAGCCGATGATGCCTGGCAGGCCGGTCAACACCCGCCTCATGTAATCGGTCATCACCGTCAGCATCCAGGGGCCGGCCAGCGCAAATGTCGCCAGCACAGCGAGAATTTTGGGGATGAACGAAAGGCTGGGGTCGTTGATCTGGGTGGCGGCCTGGAACACGCTGACCATCAGGCCGACTACCAGGGTGACAAGCAGTACCGGCGAGGCCACCAGGATGGTGATTTCCAGCGCCGTCCGGCCAATGGTCATTACGCTTTCTGGATTCATGGCGGCTCTCCGACGGATTAGTAAAAGCTCTGCGCAAGCGAACCCAGCAGCAGATTCCAGCCATCGACCAGAACGAACAGGATGATCTTGAATGGCAGCGACACAATGGCGGGCGAGACCATCATCATGCCCATCGCCATCAGGATGCTGGCAACAACCATGTCGATGATAAGAAACGGGATGAAAACGGCAAATCCAATCTGGAAAGCGGTTTTCAATTCGCTGGTGATGTAGGCCGGAATCAACACGCGCATGGGCACGTCGGCAGCCGTCCTGGGTGCGGCCGATCCCGACATTTTCACAAACAGGGCAAGGTCGGTTTCACGCGTTTGCTTCATCATGAAGGCACGCAGGGGAACGGCACCCTTGTCCAGCGCTTCCTGCATCTGGATGCGGTTTTCCGACAAGGGCTGATAGGCCTCAACATATATCTTGTCGAACGTGGGGCCCATCACAAACAGGGTCAGAAACAGTGCCAGACCGATCAGCACCTGGTTGGGTGGCGACGACTGGGTGCCCAGTGCGGAACGAAGCAGAGACAGCACGATGATGATGCGGGTGAAGCTGGTCATCATCAGCAACGCGGCGGGCAGGAACGATAGCGAGGTCAGCAGCAGCAGGGTTTGCAGGCTCAGCGTATAGGCCTGGCCGCCCCCTGCTGCAGGGGTGCTGGTGAACATGGGCAGGCCGGCACTCTGGGCAAACGCCAGGGACGGCATGAGCAATGCCAACACGATGAAAAGCATTTTAAACAGGTGTTGAAGCGTGTTATTTTCCACGACGCTTCTCGATCAGTTGCTGTAGCTTCGATGCGAAATTGCCCGCGAGGGCCGCCGTGCCTTGTGTCGGCATTTCCCCTTTGGGCAAGGTCATCAATGCGTTGACGCTGCCGGGTGCGACGCCCACCACCAGCCAGGATTCTCCCACTTCCACCACCACCACGCGCTCACGGGTGCCGACCGAAGCGCTGCTGACTACGCGTAGCAGGCTGGATGCGCCAACCTGGGTCACCCCCAGCCGCTTGGCCAGCCATGCCGCGCCTGCGATCAACAGCAGCACGGCAACCAGTCCGATAAACACCTGAAGCAGGCTGCCGGCGGTGGAAACGACGGGCGCAGTTTCGGCCGTGCCAGCTGCACTCGCCAGTGCGGGAAGACACAGGCCCACCCATGCAGGGATTAAAAAACGGATCATTTGTTGAGTTTCTTGATGCGTTCAGCGGGGGTGATGATATCGGTCAGGCGCACGCCGAACTTGTCGTTCACCACCACCACTTCGCCTTGTGCAATCAAGCAGCCGTTGACAAGGACATCCATGGGTTCGCCTGCCATGCCATCCAGTTCAACGACTGAGCCTTGCGCCAGTTGAAGCAGGTTCTTGATCGCAATCTTGGTGCGCCCGAGCTCCACGGTCAGGAGCACCGGGATATCCAGAATGAAATCAATATCGGAAGCCATCCCGCTCCCCGGGGGCGTGCCGGACAGTTCCTTGAAAATTTCCGGGGCAGGTTTCGCTTGCCCGGCAGGCACGGCCTGTTCGGCCATGGCAGCCGCCCAGTCGTCTTCTTCTATGGTTTGGGTGACGTCTTCAGACATGGTGTCCTCCTGTGTGCAAATCGGCTGAGGCGTTCGACAATAATTTTTCGACGCGCAAGGTGTATTGGCCGTTGAATTTTCCGTAAGCGCATTCCATGACGGGAATGCCATCCACCTTGGCTTCGACGGTTTTGGGCAGTTCCAGCGGGATAACGTCTCCCACTTTCATGTTGACGATATCTCTGAGGCTGACTTTGGCCGTTCCAAGGTCGGCAATGATTTCGACTTCGGCCAGTTGTATCTGTTGCCGCATCAGGCGTGTCCAGCGCTTGTCCACTTCCAGGTTCTCGGCTTGCAGGCTGCTGGTCAGCAAATCCTTGATCGGCTCGATCATCGAATAGGGGATGCAGAAATGGATTTCGCCACTGACCTGGCCGAGTTCGATCGCAAAGGTGATCGCCACTACCACTTCATTCGGCGTGGCGATGTTGGCGAATTGGGTATTCATTTCCGAGCGGATAAACTCGAATTCAATGGGGTAGATCGGCTCCCATGATTTTGAATAGGCATCGAACACAATCTTCAATACGCGCTGAATGATGCGATGTTCGGTTTGCGTAAAGTCCCGGCCTTCGACGCGTGTGTGAAAGCGACCGTCTCCGCCAAACAGGTTGTCGACCATGAGAAACACCAGGTCGGGGTTGAACACCATGAGTGCCGTGCCGCGCAGCGGTTTGAAATGGACCAGATTTAAATTGGTGGGCACCACCAGGTTGCGGATGAACTCGCTGTATTTCGAGACTTTGACCGGGCCAACCGAAATTTCAACCCCGCGCCGCAGGAAGTTGTAAAGGCCGATCCGGAGCTGCCGTGCAAAACGCTCGTTGATGATTTCGAGCGTGGGCATTCTGCCCCGCACGATGCGTTCCTGCGTGGCCAGGTTGTAGGACCGCGCGGCTGAAGGGTCGCCTACCTCAGCAGGCGCGTCGTCGACTTCGCCCGTGACGCCTTTCAGCAGCGCGTCAACTTCATCCTGAGAGAGAAAATTGTCGGCCATAAAAAGTTACTGAATCACAAAGGAAGTGAACAGAACGTCATCAATTTTTTGTGGCTTGCCTTTGGGAGAAAACGGTTGGGTGATCTGATCCATGATTTCCCTGGCAAGCGTTTTCTTGCTTTCGGTGGAAGCCAGGTCCTCGGCATTTTTGCTGGATAACAGGGCCAGCAAGCGGCTGCGGACGCGCGGCATATGCAGCTTGATTACTTCTATCTGAGCCGGATCGGTCACCTGAAGTGTGATGTCGGTCTGTAAATAATGCTCGCCGCCTTGCAGATTGACGGTAAAGGTTTCGAGCGGCATGAAAACCGGCGGTTTGGCGGGTTCAAGCTGGGCTTCGCCGGGTTCGTGTTTGGCCTGGGTCATAAACCATGCCGCTCCCCCGCCACCAGCGAGCAGCACCACCGCACCCATGATGATGAACAGCTTTTTCTTTGATTTCTTGGGTGCCGCTGCATCTGCAGCCGGTGCTTGTCCGGACATTGGGTTGATCCTTTTAACGAATAAATGGTGCTCTGATGAATGTCATTATTGAAAGAAATGCGTGCCTTCGATACGGCGAAAAGAGACCGAAAATAGACGTAATTCCTTGAATGCCTGGAAGCCGCTCAGGCGAAGGTGTCCACCAGGCCACGTCCTGACTGAGGGGAGGGAGACTGATTCAAGGGCAGTTCGCCCATCGATGTCCCATCCAGGTTGGGAAAAGGCAGCGCAGTCCGCTGGGAACGCTGATCTGGGGCGTTTTGCTGGGGCGTGTCGGCGCTGCCAGATGCTTGTCCCAGCTGAATGCCGGCTTCGCTCATCATTTCCCGCAGTCGGGGGAAAGCGGCTTCCAGCGCCTGGCGAACCTCAGGCTGGGCCGAGAAAAAACTGGCCGTGGCTTGCTCGTTCGAAATGTTCAGCACAATTTGCAATGGACCCATGTTGGGCGGATTGAGGGTGAGCGAGGCGGTTTGCTGCGCACCCGCTGCCATCCACACAATCTTTTCGCCTATCGCCTGCCCCCAGGCTGCGGCGCCTACCGACGGCGCAAGATGGTTGGCTGACGCGCCGCTGACGGCTGTGGGGGCCTCAACCGACACCAGCGGCGTGGTGCGCATGAACGCGTTATTTAACAGCTCCTGCGGTTGCTCGCCTGTTTTAATGGATTCGGCTTGCCGGGCTGCGGACAGTTGCCCGGCAAAGGCAGCCTCATTCGCCTTTCCCGACAGCGCGGCGCCAGACTTTTGCGCTCCGGCTGTTTTAGGGTCGAATGGATCTGCTTGAAGGGTTTTGGAGGGGAGCCCTTTTTGTGCATCGCGCCCTGTCTGGACGTCTACCCTGCGCGTTGCGGGGCGATCGGATCCTGATTCCTCCTTGTCAGTCGGCACCGGTCTGGACAGGCCCGGGTTGAGCGCCAGTGCAAGAAAGGTTTCGGCTGAAACAGGGATGGCCGCGCTTTGTGCCGGATCTGCGACAGCGGCATCCAGGGGGTCCTCTGCTTTGACCGCTTCGGTTGTTTGGGCTTCGACAGGATCAGGCTTCGGTGCTGAATCCCGGGCGCTGGCGTCCTGATTACTGCTTCCACGGCGGTTCTGTGCGATTTCGCTGGCCAATACCTGGCTGAAAGCTGTGCCTTCGCTGGATTCCTGGGGTTTCCCTGTTGCGGACTGCGCCTGAACCGGGTTGGACGAGTTGATGTTTGCGAGAGAGGCGGTCATGGATTTCACCTGTTCAGGAAGGGTTCGGCTTGTTAAGGGTGCGCCGTGCGGCATATTCGTCATTCTGTTTCTGGTCGCGCCACAGTTCGAGGCGTGCAGTTTCCTTATCCGCCCGCGCTGCCAGGGTGACAAACGACATCTTTTTCTGTTCGCAAACGAGCCAGGCCGAACGTGCCTGAAGGGTGCGGGCTTGCGCATCGCTGAGCACTCTTTGCTGACCCGCGATGGCCTGCTCAAGCTTGTG
>JADMKH010000092.1 GCA_018780025.1 Thiobacillus sp. | reverse complement strand
CGCAATCTTGGCCACATGCTCGGCCGGAATGCCTTGCTGGACTTGCTCGCGGATTTCAGCCCCGACCTGACGCAGGTCACTCGCGTTGTAATTCTTTTCGAAGCCACTACGCACAACCTCGTAGGCTTGATCGACAGGCACACCGGCCGACACCAGATCGTTCAGCACGGCATGGGCGGCTTGCCGGGCATCGGCGGCCTTGGCCGGGATGCGATCCAGTTGAGCATGCGCTTCCTGCTCGGTGGCGGCTGCAGCGTTACCGCTCAGAAAAGCGGCCAGCAGTGCGGTTGCAATTGCAGCGGGAACGTTCTTGATCATGATAAAACTCCTTTGATGATATGACAGTTGACTTCGACCCACCCGGTTCAGTGAACAGCGCGCGCATTTTTGCGTCCTGTTACATGCTTAGACGCAATATTGCATTTGTGGGTTACAGGCTTTCCGCAAATTACAGAAAACTGTGGGGAGCGCATTCTCGCGAGCGATGACTAACCTGCCGGGGGCTTACGGTTCAGTATTGCCGCGTATTCAGGGCCTGGGGAGATGCAGCAACCATCGCCCTGACGCTCTTCATCTATGTGTGGGATTTGCTTTAAGCACCGCTGACTGGATTGCATCACCCATAATGCAGACAGTCTGCTGCGGCTCAAGCTCAGCGCTGAGTATCCACCCGGCAATGCAGGTGAGAATGCCTATTTTTTCGGCACCAAGTTTTTGGGAAAGCCCGAACGCAATCAGATGTCCAGCCATTTCACCCACACTGGGAAATGTGTGCTTTCCAAGGCATATCTGTTTTTCCGGGAGGGTGGGAATTGGGAGGTCCATTGCAGCGTTGAGCAGACTGTTCATTTCGCTGTCCTGGAGTTCATGCAGACGGATCAGTTGGGTGAGTGTCATGCCTTGAACGAGCGGCATTCCACGAAAGGTGAGTTGCGCAATCAGCATTGCAACTGCGCGGGGGTTGTTTGCAGTCATCTGGAAAGGCCGGCATGGAAACTACCCTTGAGACGAAGCCTTGTTCAGGAAAGTTACGCCGACACAAAAAAAGGGCCCTTGCTGCAAATGCAGCAAGGGCCCGCGCGCTATTGCCGATTTCAGTAAGGGTTGGTCAAGACCGGCCCGGAACTCGTTGACGCAGAGGGGTTGAACGAAAGCGGGCCGGAACCCATGGTCTGTTGCTGATTGAAGCCGCCGCCAAAGCTCTGGCTGCCCGAACCGCTGTTCCATGTTTGCGTGCTGAAGCCATCGGCCACGCTGCTGGCGCTGCCGGCGCTGCCGCCGGCGCCCATGCCCGTTCCACTGCCAAAACCAACAACTGGCTCGCGTTCAGACGGGTCTGCTGCTACCGCGGCGCCAGCAAAAAGCATGGCACATGCAACGGTCGATACGATACGTTTGATATTCATTTCAATCTCCTTGTCATTGGGGGTAAGCCTTGATCGCAGGAAACGAAATCCATTTCCTGCACGCTTAGACGGCGACTCTATCGCTTGGGTTACAAATCAGATCAATAGCTGAAGTTCAGGCCAAGCGACACGATATGGTTGGTGTAGCCTGTTCCCGCGATGTTCGAATCATTGTCCTGATAGGCGTAACCGCCGTTCAGATACCAGCTCTTCGCCAGCCGTTGCGACACGTCTGCAAATAGCGTTTGCGTGGTGGTGCTGAAAGCCGAAGCGGTATCGAAGTCGCGCGTGGCGTGGCTATAGCCCAGGTTGATGAACGTATTCTGAAGCGGCATGTAGCCCAGATTCACACCATAGGTTTCGCCGGTATAGCTGAAAGCGTCAAGGTTGGCGGTGCTGTCCTCGTAGTCGGCGATCGCCTTGATCCAGAGGCTCTGGCTCAACTGATTCTTGATCTCGAGAGTCGCGCCGAAACCGTCAGCGTCGCGCGCGCTCTGCTGGGTGTCGCGCATGAAACCGCGACCGGTGACCTGACCCGACCAGGAAGGAGAAAGCTGCTTGTAGAACCCCGCGCTCGCCACCAGCATGGAATTGTCGAGATTGTCGAATTTGTCGTAAGCGGAAGTGAGCGCGCCGACCTGACCGATGAAATAGCTGGTTTTCGCGGCGTCGAGCGGCGTGTAGTAGACCGCCGAAGCGTTCAGCGACAGGTAAGTGTCGCTTTTCTGGTTTACCTTGGTCGGCGTGTCGGGCGAGCCGTTGACGTTGGTTTCGTGTGTCAGTTTGGCGCCTGCATTCAGGGTGACGTCGGCTTGAGCCGGGACGGCCAGGATGAGCCCTCCAGTCAAAACTGCTGCGCTGGCCATAGCGGGGAAGGGGTTGAATCGCATCGGTACGTCCTTTCTTCGAGTGATGGTACAAAAACAAAAAAACATTTCCTGAAAACCAACAGCAGCGGCCTTATCGCCGCTGCAGCGTCATGCGTTGGTGGCGACTCAGTAACCGCCCCCACCCTTGGGAAAGCCGCCGCCGGGCCCACCACCCGAGAAGCCGCCGCCCGGCATGCTGCCCGGCGCACCGCCCCCACCGGGAAATCCACCACCCGGCGCACCGCTCGGCCAGCCTCCTCCGGGAGGCTGACCAGGGTTGGAAAATACCGGCCTGGCGGTGGGCGTGTCCGCTTTGGGTCCAAGCTGGCGCCGCATGCCCGCGACGACATCGACGGCCGCCACGCCCTGGCGCAGCTGGTCCAGCACGGTGCGCTGCAGCGCCTGAATCTGTGCCGGCGTGTAGCCTGCCCTCAGGCTCGCCGCGGGCAACTCCATCGCTTGCGCCGGTGTGGCATTGTGCAGAAACAATAGTTCGGCCAGATTCCCGGCAGCGATCAGGTTCCCGGCGCCGGGCGCCATCCGGCCGCTGGCGGATTCCGCCAGGCCGGAGAATGCGTCCTTCGCGCCATAGCGCTGCCGCAGACCGGCGCCCAGGCTGATCAGCGTTTCACGTTCTCCAGCCTTGTCATATTTGAGGCCGCGCTCTTCCATTGCCCGCACGGTCGAGGCGGCATCCTTCAGGGCGCCTTGCCACTGGGACGTCACCGATAGAATAGACTCGGCCGGCACTTTTTTGGCCATGCCTTCCAGTATCTTGTCGCGCACCGGCACGATGGGCAGATCGTTCCGGCGCACGGCAACGAGTTGCTGGACGAATGCAGCCGTATTGGCGGCGGAATATTTCTGCGCAGCGGCCAGCCGCATGACCGACTGCAAATCGTGTTCTGCCACGCCCGACTTCAGGGCACCTTCCAGGGCGCCTTCCAGAGCCTGGCGTTGGGTCGGCACGCTGGCGACCTGGGCTGCGGCCTGCTCCAGCGATGCGGGGAGCTCGGCGCGCGCACCCGCTGCCAGCAACAGGCCGGATAACAGGAGAAGAGTGCGGGAGTGGGTCATGATTACATGTCCTAGATAATGGTGATAACCGCGTTCTGCCGGCCAAAACCGTCGTTTACATGCTGCTCGGCGCGCGGATCGGTTACCCAGCGTTGACCGTCGACCAGGAACGCATACTGGTAACGCCCAGCGGGCAGGGGTACGGTCACGCTCCACATGCCGTTGGCTGAAGGCGCCAGCTTGACGCCATCCGTACTGCCCCAGCCGTTGAAATCGCCAATCAGCGCTACGCTGCGGGCTTGCGGCGCGTACAGGCTGAATTGCAGCGCGTTGCTACGGAGCGGATGCGAGACCAGCTTCAGCGGCGAAGACGCTTCGAGCGGCGAATCGCCGAGCGGGCGCGTCATGAGCTGGGGGGCCAGCGTGACGAACAGCACCGAGGCCGCCAGCGCCGCGCCGCCAAACTCCCACCCCAGCATGGGACGAGACTCCAGCCAGCGGCGCAGGCGGGTGAAGACGCTTTGCCGTTTGGGCTTGACCGCCGCCATGACCCTGGCCGCGAGATCGGCGGGAGCAGAAATGCGCGGCAAGCGCTCCAGCGCGCCCAGCGCCGTGCGGGTGGCGAGCAGCTCCAGGCGCTCGGCCTCGCTCAGGCGAGCAAGAAAAGCGGTTTCTTCGGACGGACTCGCTTCCCGATCCAGATAACGCTGACTCGCTTCGTCGAATTGCACTGTTTTCATGACAACGCTCCAAACAGTTGCTTGAACATCTGGCGAGCACGAAACGTCCTCACCTTCACGTTTTCCACGGTCTCGTCGAGCATGACGGATATCTCCTCGTTGCTGTGCTCTTCCAGATGCTTCAATATCAAAACCTCCCGGTAATGCGCGGGCATGCGGTTGAGTATCCCCTGGATATGCTCAAGCGCCTGCCCCTGTTCCGCCTGACGGTCGGGCCGCGTCGCGTCGGTCGCGACCAAAGTGTCGGCGTGGTCCGCCACATCCTCGCACAGCGAGTCGGCGCCGTTGCTGCGCAGCAGATCGCGCGCCTTGTTGAGTGCAATCTGGCACAGCCAGGTGGAAAACGCACTTCTCCCGCCAAACATATCGAGCTTCTGGTAGGCAGTGATAAACGTTTCCTGACTGATATCCTGGCTCGCCTCGTAGTTGCCGAGAAACCGGTACAACACGTTAAACACCTTCTGTTGATGGCGCAGAACCAGGACTTCGTATACTTCCGACCGCCCCACCAGGCAGGCATCGATCAGCGCCTTGTCTGACATCACGCGCCATCTCCCACACCCGTAGCCTTTATGTAATTGTTTACCTTATCTCCTGAGACGAGGAATGTGCCAGGAAAGTTACACTCCGTGGAAACCGGATGAGGATCATGGCAGGACAAGGACATTGTTTTGACCAGAAAACCCATCAGGAACAACAGGTTGATCCGGGTCAACCTGTCGGTGGGTGTTATCCACCCAGTAAACGTATTCGATGCGGCCCCAGGCGCCCGAAACCGTCAGCCTGGTTTGCCACCTGCCTGTTTCGTCCGGACCGGACAGCGGCTGCGTCCCACTTTGCCACTGGTTAAAATCGCCGATGATTTCGACTGATTTCGCCTGGGGCGCATATAGGCTGAATGTGGCCTCTCGTACCCCCGTTTCGTCCGCGCCCACCCCGGACACAGCCAACGCGAGCGTCCAAGCCACAAACAATCGCCGATCGATCAAGAGAAAGAGAATGCCGCTCATGCTTATTCCTGTCGTTTACGCGGCAAACAACCTGGCCAGTTCGACACCAGGATCAGGGGCGCGCATGAACGCCTCGCCCACCAGAAAACTGTTGACCTGATGGCTGCGCATCCGCGCCACGTCTTCGGGCGTCACAATGCCGGACTCGGTGATGACGATGCGGTCGTTGCCAATCTTGGGCAACAGTTCGAGCGTGGTATCGAGGCTGACATCAAAGGTGCGCAGGTTGCGGTTGTTGATGCCCTGCAGCGGCGTCTTCAGTTGCAGCGCGGCGGCGAGTTCTTCGGCGTTATGCGACTCCACCAGCACGGCCATGCCCAACTCGTGCGCCAGCGCTTCCAGTTCCTTCATGGCGGGCAGTTTCAGCGCGGCAACGATCAGCAGAATGCAGTCCGCCCCCATCGCACGCGCTTCGTAGACCTGATACGGGTCGATGATGAAATCCTTGCGCAGGACCGGCAAGGCGCACGCGGCGCGCGCCTGCATCAGGAAATGGGTGCAGCCCTGGAAATAGTCGCGGTCGGTGAGCACCGACAGACACGCGGCACCGCCCGCTTCATAACTGACGGCGATTTCGTCCGGCTTGAAGTTGGGCCGGATCACGCCCTTGGACGGGCTGGCCTTCTTGATTTCGGCAATCACCGCTGGCAAACCGGCGGCCAGTTTGGCGCGCAGGGCACCGATAAAATCGCGCGCCGGTTCGGCAGCGGCCGCACGCGCACGCATCTCGCCCATGGGTATTGCCTCAAGCCCGTCGGTGATTTCGGCGTGCTTGGTGGTGAGGATTTTTTCGAGGATGTCACTCATTGTGGCTATCGCTCATGACTGGCTGAACTGCCGATAACGCTCAAGTACGTCGCGTGCGGCGCCATTGGATAAGGCATGCTGCGCCTGCGCCACGCCATCCATCAGGCTGGCG
>JADMKH010000121.1 GCA_018780025.1 Thiobacillus sp. | reverse complement strand
CCGTTTTCAGCTGATCGACCACCTCCATCGCCACATCGATCGGAATCGCGAACGAAACGCCCTGATAGCCGCCGCTGCGGCTGTATATCTGCGAGTTGATGCCGACCACTTCGCCCCGCATGTTGAACAACGGTCCGCCGGAATTGCCGGGATTGATCGGCACATCGGTCTGGATATACGGCACATAGCTTTCCGACGGCAACGAACGTCCCTTGGCGGAAACAATACCGGCTGTCACCGAATTCTCGAAACCAAACGGTGAACCTATCGCCGCAACCGCTTCGCCGACGCGCAATTTGGTGGGGTCGCCCAGCTTGACGGCAGGCAGGTTGGTAGCGGTGATTTTTATGACGGCCACATCGGTGCGGGGATCTGCGCCCACCACCCTGGCGGTGTACTTGCGCTTGTCGATCAGTTTGACCACCACTTCATCTGCGCCTTTGACTACATGCGCGTTGGTCAAAATATAGCCGTCGCTGCTGACGATAAAGCCCGATCCCGCGCCGCGTGCCGGAATTTCCTGCATGGGTCCGCCCCGCCCGCCCGGCCCGCCGGGGAAAAAGCGGCGGAAGAATTCCTGCATCTCCTCGTCATCGGGGAGTGCAAACGGCAAGCCTTCCGCGCCACGTTTCACCAGTCTGGTCGTGCTGATGTTGACCACGGCCGGACCCTGTTTTTCAACCAGGTCCGCCACATCCATCACGTCCTTGGCCAGCGCCGGGCCAGCCAAAGCAAACACCAGTGCCGTCGTTGCCAGAGCAGTTCTCATCATGGTTTCCCTTTCTTCATGACATGGACATCCTCGCGCCTGAGCACCACGGGACGCGGCGCCCGCCCACCCCGTCCGATCGCCCAGCCCAAGCCGCCGCCCAGCAACAAACCAATCAGCGCGGGGCCGTCGCCGGGCTGCACCGCCTGTGCCAGCAGCGCGCCTGCCAGCATCAATCCCAGCGGCAGGCCATAGGCGCGCAACGCACTTTTAAGCACGCTGCCATCGGCAATGCCGACCACCACGCGATCGCCCGGTGAAAGCGACAAGTCGCAGTCGACCTGAAACTGTCTGGGCTTGCGCTGAAACAATTCGGCAATGCGACGCGTCGAGCATCCCTGGCCGCCGCAGGTGCCGCAGCCGGACGGCTCGACAGCCTGCACCCAAACGCCATCCGGCGCGGTTTTGGTGACTTCCGCAGTTTGTTCCAGCATGGGATTTATTGCTTTTTAGCCGAGTTTCCAGTTTCGATCAGCGCCATGTTCGGCACTTCGCCCAGCGTCGTCACGGTGTAACCATCGACCTCACGCGCGTAAATGCCGATCGCGCCCTCTGCCGACAAGCCATGCAGCCTTTCCACTTGCGGATCAGCCGGCTCCACAAACATCGACAACACGCTGAGCCCGTCCGAATACACCAAATGCGTCACCGGTGCCTTCTTGCCTGGCAGCGCACGCACTGCGGTCTGCACCCGTTCGTAACCCGGGGGCGGCTTCACGCTCCAGGCAACATCAACCGGCATATCGACACCCGCGTTCATGACGCGCTTGCCCGTCAAGTCATTGCGAAACAGCGACGCATCCGGGACTTTGCCTATCTGTATTTCCGAAAATACAAACATCGACACCACGCCGCCATTGTTATTGACGACACGTGATTTGAGGGGCAATCCGGTACGCTTGTCCAGCCACAGGGTCGTGGCGTAGCGATAGCCATCGCGCGGCTCCAGGGTGACAATCTGGCAAGCGCGGCCCGCCACGCGCTCTGAGCCGCCGAGTTTCGCTTCGTAATAACCGAGCAGGGCCGCCGGTTGCGCCGGCAATATGGCGGGGAAAAAACGGCGCGTGGTATTGCGCTCAAGCCGCACATGCTTGCCGTCCGGCAGATAGCAGAACACATCGCTGTTAACCCGCAGGAACTGGCGCGGCGAGCCATCCATGACCTCGACTTTTTCCTGCTCGCCGGTGGCGTCGACGCGATGCAATACACGCTGCACTTCGACGTGCTCGCCGTGGTGATACACATAGACACCGCTGAAATTCTGTTGCTTGGCGGCAACCGCCGCCCGATTCAGCCATTCAAGCGCGGCATCGGCCTGCGCCACACCAGGCAATGTAACCAGGCCTGCAAACGCGATCGCCAACCACTCCCGCCGCCAAACTATTACTGTCCGCATTAACGAGGCTCCACCACCACCTCGACCGCGCGCTGGTAAGGCGATGCAACAGCCATGGGGGCAAATTCCTGATGTGCCACAAAATACGGTGCCAGGCGGGATTCCGCAGATTCCTGGAGAGACTCAAACGCGACCTGCTGTGCAGCCGGCATTGCCGACAAGGGGGGAATGCCCGGCGCGTCCGAGGTCAAACCGGTCACCGCAACCGCACCCCACACCGCAAGCGAGGCGAACGAAGCCACTGCCACGCGCTGTGGCCACACACTGCGCCGAGGCGCAAGCACAGTGGGTTCGGCTGCCAGTTGCGCCGAGAAGCGCGCCATGAAGTCAGCCGGTGCGGCGTCCGCTCCGCGCATCATATCGCCAATCAGATGGTACTCAGACCAGTTTTTCCGTAACGCTTCATCGTGCTTCAGCCCAGCTATGCAGGCCTCGATATCGGCGCGTTTTGCTTCGCCATCGAGCACGGCTGACAGCATGAGTTGCCACGCGTCATCCTGTTCGGTAGGGGAAAGCGGTTCTGACTTGAGAAATGCTGACATGGTTACCACCTTTTATCCTGACTGGTGCCCAGCATCGGGCGTATTTTTTCCGCAATGGCCTCGCGTGCGCGAAAAATCCGCGACCGCACGGTTCCGATCGGACACGCCATCATTTGTGCGATTTCTTCGTAGCTCATGCCATCGATTTCGCGCAACGTAATAGCGGTCCTTAATTCCTCGGGCAGCGCGTCAACTGCCGCGTTCACTGCTTGGGCGATCTGCTTGGTCTGAAGTTCCGCATCCGGAGTGGCGATATCGCGCAACATATCCCCATCCTCGTAATTTTCCGCATCTTCCGACAGCACGTCACTCGACACAGGCTGGCGCTTGCGCGCAACCAGATAATTTTTGGCGGTGTTGACGGCGATGCGATACAGCCAGGTATAAAACGCACTTTCACCCCGAAACCCAGGCAATGCCCGATAGGCCTTGATAAAAGCTTCCTGCGAAATATCTTCCACTTCCGCCGCATCGCGCACCATGCGCGACAACAACCGCCCGAGCTTGCGCTGGTATTTGATCACCAACAACTCGAACGCACGCTTGTCGCCCTGCTGGGCGCGTTCTACAAGCACCTGATCCAATTCGCGGTCTGACATATCTCCCTGCTGCTTTTTGATTATTTTCAAAGTATACGTGACCGCATCTTCTGGCGTATGTGAACATCCCCGGGGGAAATAGTTCACCCCTCACTCGCTTATTCTGGCACGACCCAAGCCTGCTATCATCGCCCCACTATTATGCACAGTCACGACGTCCTCATACTCGGCAGCGGTCTTGCCGCACTCACCACCGCGCTCAAGCTTGCCGATCAGCGCCGTATCGCTATTGTCACCAAGCGCCAGATGACCGACGGTGCCAGCGACTGGGCACAGGGGGGGATCGCGGCGGCTGTGGACAGCGGCGACTCGATCGAGGCCCATGTCCACGACACCCTGGTCGCCGGCGGCGGCTTGTGTGACGAGGCCGTTACCCGGCTGGTCGCCAGTCAGGCAAACGAGATGATCAGCTGGCTGACGCAAAGCGGTGTCACCTTCACTCCCGATCCGAAAGCACCGGGCGGACTGCATCTGGCGCGCGAAGGCGGACATTCCCGGCGCCGTGTGGTGCACGCCGCCGATGCCACCGGGCATGCGGTGCAAACCAGCCTGCTCGACCGCGTGCGCGCGCATCCCAACATCGACACCTTCGAGCAGCATGTCGCCATCGATCTCATCAGCGGCAAGCACGCCGGCGGACAGGAACGCCAAATCCATGGCGCCTATGCGCTGAACAAGGCAACCGGCGAGGTCGAAACCTTTGCCGCCGGCCACACCGTGCTGGCGACCGGCGGCGCCGGCAAGGTCTATCTCTACACCACCAATCCCGACACCGCGACCGGCGACGGCATCGCGATGGCCTGGCGTGCAGGCTGCCGCGTCGCCAATCTGGAATTCGTGCAGTTTCACCCCACCTGTTTGTTCCACCCGCACGCCAAATCCTTCCTCATCACCGAGGCGGTGCGCGGCGAAGGCGGATATTTACGGTTGCCCGATGGCAGCCGCTTCATGCACTATCACGATGAACGCGCCGAACTCGCGCCACGCGACGTGGTGGCGCGCGCAATCGACTTCGAGATGAAAAAACGCGGCATCGACTGCGTCTATCTCGATATCAGCCACAAGCCGGCCGACTTCGTGCGCGAGCATTTCCCCACGATTTACCGCCGCTGTCTCGAACTCGGCATCGACATCACGTCCCAGCCGATCCCGGTGGTGCCGGCGGCGCACTACACCTGCGGCGGCGTTGTCACCGACATACATGCACGCACCGACCTGTGCAACCTGCATGCGGTGGGCGAAGTCACGTTCACCGGCCTGCATGGCGCCAACCGGCTGGCGTCGAATTCGCTGCTGGAATGTCTGGTGTTCGGCCATGCCGCTGCCGCCGATATTCTGGCCACCCCGTCCGCCCCGCTGCTCGACCTGCCCCCATGGGATGCGTCGCGCGTCACCGATCCGGACGAAGAGGTGGTGATCTCGCATAACTGGGATGAACTGCGCCGCTTCATGTGGGATTACGTCGGCATCGTGCGCACCAACAAGCGGCTGGCGCGCGCCACCCACCGCATCCGCCTGCTGCGCGATGAAATCGACGAGTTCTACCGCAATTTCCGCGTCAGCAACGATCTGATCGAGCTGCGCAACCTGGTGCAAAGCGCCGACCTCATCATCCGCTCGGCCCAGTTGCGGCAGGAAAGCCGCGGCCTGCACTACAGCCGAGACTACCCCGAGACGCTACCGATCGCCGGCAACACCGTGCTCAACCCGCGTCCGGGGACGCTGTGTCCGAGCGTGTGCGGCGTGCCCAGCGCAGCGACACCCTGAGGCGCCGCAAATCCTCGGCATTCGCACTGTCGGGCAACAACACCTGAGTTCGCACCCGCTGTGTCTCAAAACGATAGCGAAGAACGATCAGCGCAGGCGACACCAGACTGTCGCCCAGCACCTCAACCTCGCGCCATTCCCCTGCCCCATCCCGGCATTGCAGCATGCCGTCCGCCGTTATCCGCAGGGCTTCTGCAAAGCACGCCCGCCGCCCGCCCCCAATACTCAACCCAATCACAACCAGGCCCATAAGCATCTGGATGACCGAAGGAATGTCCGCGCGATAGATTGCGGCCATTGAAAGCGCCGCCATGCTCAATAGCAACAGCCCCAACAGACGTGAGGGATTGGGCACAATCTCATGCATCAGCGTGTACACTTTTGCGCTTCATCGCATCTCTTTCTGACTGGACAGCACCGTGATCAATATTTGGCAAGACTTTCTGCAGACGCAAGGCGCGCAAATCGAGAATGCCACCGTGCAACATTATGGCGACCCCACATCGGAACTCGCCGCCGCGACGGATGGCACCATTGTCGCGGATTTGTCGCAGCTTGGCGTCATCGCGTTTCGGGGCGAGGAAACCGCCGCCTTCCTGCAGGGCCAGCTGACCAATGATGTCCGTACCCTGCATGCCGACACTGCGCAGTGGAGCGGTTATTGCAGCCCCAAAGGCCGCCTGCTCGGTAACTTTCTGATGTGGCGACAGGGCGAGGATTACTGCCTGCAATTGTCGGGCGACATTCTTGCCAGCGTACAAAAGCGGCTTTCCATGTTCATCATGCGCGCCAAGGTGCAGGTGCGCGATGCCAGCGACGAAACCGTGCGCCTGGTGGTGTCCGGCAAGCAGGCGATGGCCGCCGCCGCTTCTGCAATGGGCGCTGTACCTGAAGCCGCAATGCGGTCCATTGCGGTCGAAAGGGGGCAGGTGATACGGCTGGGAGACGACAAGTTCGTGCTGT
>JADMKH010000309.1 GCA_018780025.1 Thiobacillus sp. | reverse complement strand
CGCCTGGCGCAGCATCAGCGGCCGGTCGAGCGTGAGCGAATTGGAGGCGCCGCTGCGATCACGTTCGGGCGCCACCACGGTGATGTCGGCCAGCGGTGCGAGCGCTGCTGCCAGCGCGGCGAGACCGGGGGCAAAGTAACCGTCGTCGTTGGAAAGCAGAATGCGCATCAGCAGCTGCGGCCGGACAGGACGGTCAAGTGATAAAGGGAATTCATGGCGATGATACGTGCGTCAAACATGTGCCCGATTCTACCATCTGGAATAGAGGCTCTCAGTCGTATTCCCGCGTGTAAAACGCATCAAAACTGCTTTGCTGCCCGGTCTGCGCTTCCAGCCGCACATTGGGGGTCAGCTGGTAGAGCACTTTGACCACCTGACTCAGACCATCCAGACTTTGCTCGTAACTCAGGGTCGCACGCGCCGACAGCCGTTTGCCTACGCTAACCACAGAACTGCCCAGCGTTGTTCCATCGCCGGCACGCACATCGAAACTGTCGATGCCCAGAGTGTCGGCCAGCTTCGACTGGAAGTTGACCGACTCAGCCTGACTCAGCAATGCCGCAGCGGCCACCTGCATCAGCACGAATTCCTGCTGACCACTGTTTTCCAGACCATGCCCCAATACCAGCCAGGCGAGCTTTTCCGTATCGGGCATGGCGGGGTCGGAATACAGCTTGACCACCGGGCGCTGCACCGTGCCGCCCACCTGCACGCCGGCCTTGACGTTCGCGGTTTTGCGCACCGCCAGCACATCCAGTCCGGGGTTGTCGATCGAGCCGACAAAGCGCAGCACACCGCGCTCGATGTTGAGCGTCTGCGCATAGGCGGCGTAGCGCCCCGCCTCCACCTTGATCGTACCCTCGCCACGCAAAGCCTGATTGAGCGTAAACACACGCAACTGACCGCCCAGCCGCGCGTCGAGGCCGGCGCCCTTGAACAGAAAATCGTTGCCCAGTTTGAGCGTGAGATCGAGCGCCATCGGAAAGCGCTGGCTCGCTGGTTTTTCGCGTGGCGGCTGGCCCACCACCACCACATCGGATGACAGGACCGGCTGGCTGGCTTCGGGCATTTCCAGTCGGGCACGGTCGGCGCTGAGTTCGCCGGTGAGTTCCAGTCGCTTCAAATCGAGGTTAAGGCGCGTGACGCCGGAAACCGTCACCTGCCGATCGCTGCGGCTGGTGGCGGCAAATTTTTCAAACGTCAGCGTCAGTCCCGCCTGCGGGTTTTTCAGCTGCGCCTCGCCGCTCACCACGATGCGTCCGCTCAAGCCTTTCAATTCGCCCTGCTGCACGTTCACCCGGTCGCCGGCCAACAACAGTCTAAGGGTGCCATCGGTAATCGACACGCCTTCTTCCGGCAGGATGAAACGAATCCGGCTGGCATCGATCCGGCCGTCAATGCGCGGCGCGGCCAGGCTGCCGCTGCCGGTGAGTTGCGCGGCCAGGCGCGCATCCAGCCGGATGCCGACCGGAATAAAAGGCTTGATCAGGCGCAGGTTGGGCACATCGAACGCAGCAGTCCAGACCAGAGGCGCGCTGCGGGGCAGCGTCCATCCAGCGCCGGCGCGCTCCAGTTTGGCGTTGCCTTCCGCACGCAGCGTCCCCGCCTCGCGGGAGTTGGCATCGAGGCGGGCGGCCACGCGGCTGGCATCGGCCCGAACATCCAAACCGAGCACGGTCAAGCCGAGGTTCATCACCGGATCGGTCAGGCGCACATCGCCGCTCTGGCGTTCGAGATGCGCCTGACCATCGAGCGTATCGCCCAGACGCAGATTCCAGTCGCCGTTCATCCGCAGATCGGTGGTGAAGGGCGGCGGGGTCTCCAGCAAACCGAGCAAGGGCGCCAGCGGCAGATTGCTCATCGCGCCGCGTGTGCTCATCTGCGCGCCCTGGCGATTGAACTGCAAGTTGCTCACTTTTCCACCCGCCAGCGTGAACGACAGATTACTTACCTGTTGCTGGTCGCGACTCAACACCAAGCCGGCGGGCGCACTCAGCAACATTGGCCATGCGCCCTGCACCTCGGCCTGGTTCAACTGACCGCGCCAGCTTTGGCCGGAATCCAGCCCGCCCGCCAGCGACGCCACTCCCCGCCAGTTCGCCAGGCGCGCATCGAGCGACAGGATGTGCGCATCGCGGCGACCCTGAACGCTGGCGCGCGCAGCGCTGATGCGTTGTCCCGCCACTTGAATTCCACGCGCGTCCAGCTGGCCATTGAACACACCGGTCAGTGCGGCCTGCAGCTTGAGTTTCAGGTCCACGGAATCGGCCGCGATACCGCCCGGCACGCGCAAGCCGCTGGCATTGAGCTGCGCCTCGATTTGCGGCTGACCGGGATCGCCGCTCACACTGCCCGTGCTCGTCAACCGTCCTGCCAATACCGGGCTCAGTCGTGCCAGTGCGGGCACGTTGATGTCCCACACCATCCGGTCGCCCGCGCGGCCAAATGCGCCTTTGAGCAAGGCGCGGTTGCCCGCCAGATCGAGGTCGATATCGGTGTCGGTCAGATGACCGTTTGCATAACGCAGCCGCCCTTGCCCTTTTACCGGGCGGCCTTCGAGTTCGCCCGGCGGCAGCGTGAATTGCGTTTGCAGGCGCAGCGCGGGCAGCAACGCGCCGCTCACCTCGCCGCGTGCGTTAAGCCTGGCGCGGGGGTATTTTCCGAAGCGCGCGGGATTAATTCGGGACGCGTCGAACGTGGCCTCGAACGCCCGGCTGGCATCGAGCTTCACGCTGCCCCTGGCGGTGAGCTGTCCGGCCTGTCCGCTAAAGACCGCCTCCTGCAGACGCAACACCGCATCGGCCAGGCTCAGGGTAAAGCGGCCCTCGCCCCAGCTTTCTGCTACATCGACGGTCAGCGTCTGGCGTTGGGTGGTGCCGGTCAGATGCAATGCCGATTGAATGCGGGTGGGATACAGGTCGCGGTGTATCCCCGCCAGGTTCAAGCGCGGGCTATTCAGCTTGACCGCAAACTGGCCGTCGCGCCATTGACCGTCACCGGCAAATCGCCCGGCGTCACCCAAATCGATTTCCAGCGCGCTGAAATCGGCATTCACGCTGTCGCCCACCACCGCACCGGTCAGGTTGGCCAGCGGCAGGCGAGCCTGATCAAGGCGGCCGGCTTGCCGGTTGGCGAGGCTAAAGGTGCCGAGCAAGCGCTCACCCGGCTGGCCTTCAAACACGCCGGAAAATGCCAGATCGGCGTGCGGCGCATCCGCTGCAAATTTGCCCGGATCGATGCCCTGTCCAGACATCACCAAACGCGGCAAGCGAATCGGTGCGAACCACGCCAGCTTGCCCGCAGCCCTCATGCTCATGCCTTCTGCCGATGCGCCCAGCTTGAAATCAAGCGCGGCCAGTTCACCCGACAGCTCAAGTCGGGCCTCAATCGGCACCGGCAACGTGCGATGTGCGGTGAACACACCCTGCGCCTTGAACGGGGCATCTTTGTTGATACCGAACTGCCCCGCCACTTCCGCCCACGGCGTCGTTGCCGCAGCAGTCAGATCGAAGCGATCCCCCTGGCCATCCACCTTGCCATGCAGGGCGTTGAAGCGACGCGTCTGACCGTTGTCGACCAGATCGAGCTGCCCCACATCCCACGCGTCAACCCGGATATCCAGCGGCAAGCGCAAGCTCGCAGGATAGGTCGACGGCGTCAGATCCTGCTTGAGAATGTCCACCCGTACATGCTGCGCTGCCAACAGGTCGATCTCGACCAGTCGATGCCAAAGCGAACGGGGTTTCCAATCCAGCCGGACCTGCTGCAGGGTGATGCGCTGCAGATCCGATTTGTAAATCAGTTTCCTGATATGAACCGATGCACCCAAATGGCCTTCCACCCCTTCGAGCACCAGGCGGCCATTGCTTAACGGGGTGGCCTGCCTGGCCAGCCACAGAAATCCGGTTGCCGTGCTTGTCAGCCACAACACCGCCGCAACCAGGATGACCAGGGCCAGGGCGATCGAGGCCCCGCCCCAGGCAACACGTTTCAACAAGACACGTCTCAAAACGACAGCCCAAGTGAAAAATGCAGGCGGAATTTTTGGGTGGCTTCGCCATACGCCAGATCAAGATTGATCGGCCCGACCGGCGAGCTGTAGCGTGCACCCACGCCGTAGCCCAACACGGGCGAAAGACTGGCCGGGCTGTCGGCCGCATCCCCTGCGTCGACAAACAGCGCCATGCCCCAGTTGCGATCAAAAAAATAATTGTATTCGACGGTGCCGGTGGCGAGCGTGCGCACCGATTCCACTGCGCCGTTCAGCGTGCGTCCCAGGCTTTGATACGCATAGCCCCGCACTGAATTATCCCCACCGGCGCGAAACAGAAAGTCAGTTGGAATACCGTCACGGCTTTGGGCCAGCACGCTGCCCAGCTCACCGCGCAACACCAGGCGTCCATTCCTGCCTACCGGAAAATACTGTACGTGGCGCCCATAGAGGCGCAAAAAACTGGTGTCGGACAACAAGGATTCAAGCGCACCGCCACCCTGCACACTCAGCACATATCCTCGCCGGGGATAGAAATCACGCCCCACTTTGCGCTGGGTCCAGCCGTAGTTGAGGGTCAAGGCCTGGTTGCCTGCATTGACCACATTGGCAATGCGTTGTTCTTCTGTTTGATATTGCAGCGACAGCGTGGTCTCGATCTGCCCACGCGTGCGAGTGCGTTTTGCCGCCAGCACAGTCGAGCGGGTTTTCTGGCCTTCGATATCTTCCTGCTTGAGTTGCACGCCCAGACTGTTTTCGTAGCCATGTGCATTGCGCGGCCAGGCCAACTCCGCCGATCCGGTCTGACGTCGGGTTTCAATACGCGTATCAAATTTGAGCCGCATCCCGCGATCCAGAATGTCCCGATGCAGCCACGATGCCTGCACCCGCGCGCCGGTATCGGTGCTGACGCCGGCGCCCACGCTGAAACGTTTCTCGGGTCGCTCAAGCACCTCGACCTGAATGGGCAAGGCGGACGCCAGCCTGGGGTCGAGGTCGACACTCACCGTGGCCTGCGCATAATAACTGCTCGCTTCCAGCATCGCCTGATAGTCCAGCAGATCCTGCTGGCGATAAGCCTGGCCGGGGCGCATCGAATTGAGATTGCGAACGATCGCCTCCGGATAACGCTGAACACCCGTGATCACCGGGGCGCCGTAGACAAAGGCCGGGCCACTGTCGAGCGTCAGCGTCAAATCCGCCGTATGCGTGGCGGGGTCGATGCGCGCCTCGCTCGCCGAAATTTGCGCCGTTGGGTATGTATCCACCAGCAAGGGCCGCAACACCACCAGCTTGGCCATGTCCCAATCAGCCTGGCGAAACGGCATGCCCGGCTTGAGCGGGAAACTGCGCTCGATGCGCGCGCGCAGTGTGGCCTGTTCTTCACCCGTCTTCCATGCGCCGTCGAAACCCAGCTTCACACTTCGCACCAGGGTTCGCACGCCGGGGACAATCCGGTAATCCACCCGCCAGTCATCGCCCACCCACTCCACCGCGCTTTCAACCTGCGGCGAAAAATAGCCTTCGGTGGCCAGCAGATCGCGGGCTGTCAGATCACTCTGCCGCTGCAGCCGCGCCATTTCCTCCGCATCCATCCGCTCGCCCAGCCTTGCCGCGCGCGCCGTTTCCAGATACTGCATCAACAACGTTTTGATTTCCTCGGGCGCCACCACCTCCACCGTCAGTGCGTGCACAGGCCCCGCGCACAGCGCAGCAAGGAACAGAAGCGTTTTGAAAATGAAAGCAGGCAAGACAATCCACGCGGAAACCAGTCGGCACCCCATTCTATGGGGTGCGTGGGTATCGGGCAAAAATCATGGGGAAAACAGACTGGGCAGACGACAGATTCCCTTGAGAGATAGGAGTCGATGGGCTGGGGTCGGCCAGCAAGAGTCAGTGGCCTAGTCGGAAAAACATGTTATTGGGCGGCTGGTGCAATCAGTTAAGCTGCCATTCGCATGATCGGCGCGTATTTCTGTTGATCGGCCTTATGTGAAGCTTCACATAAGGCCGATTATGCACAGTCATTGATTATGTGAAGTTGTGGAACGGATTGCGCTGAAG